>JBJTKE010000060.1:0-2114 GCA_046096285.1 Chloroflexota bacterium | reverse complement strand
GGCGCGGGCGGCGGCGTAATTCGGGATCTCCTCGGCGCGGCCGCGGACGATGACGAGGACGTCGAGGCCCCGGGCCAGGTTGGGGTCGGCGTGGCGAAGGGCCTCGCGGAGGAGGCGCTTGGCGCGGTTGCGCTGGACGGCCCCGCCCTGCTTCTTGCCGGCGATGACGGTGTAGCGGTTGGCGGGGGGGTCGAGGCGGTTGGGCAGCACGCGGACGACGACCGGACCCTCGGGCCAGGAGCGGCCCTTGCCGCGGACGCGGCGGATGTCGTGCGGCTCGCGGAGGCGGCGGGCGCGGTCCATGTCGGCCTCGCCGGTGGGGGGCAGGCGGTGCGCGCCATGCGGCAGGCGCGCCGGGGTGGGAAAGATGCCGGATGCCAGAAGCCAGATGCCGGATGCCGAGGGGCGGGCGTCTGGCTTCCGGGGTCTGGCGACAGGAGCGGGGCCAGGGGCGCGGCGGCAGGGCCGCGGCGCCCCGCGGCGCGCTACCTGTTCTGCGTGAACTTGTTCTCGTCGGCCACCGTCAGGGCCCAGCGGCCCTTCTTGCGGCGGCGGGCGAGGACGGCGCGGCCGTCCTTGGTGGCCATCCGCTTGAGGAAGCCGTGCTCGCGGATGCGCTTGATCCGCTTGGGCTGGTAGGTTCGCTTGACCACGACGGTTCACCTCTCGGGCCGCGGCGCGCGGCCATGATCCACGGAACAGTTGAAGACGGGCGGTCCGGGTTGGCGGAGTGCGCCGCTCCGGGGTGCTGCTCGCCGCGGTTGTGGCCTGGGAAGAAGCCCGGACACGAACAGACGCCCCGGCGGGGGCGTTCGGCAACCCGGGGAGTATACGGTCAGGCGGGCGGATGAGTCAACGGGCTGTCCGTTCGGGACCTCATGGCGGATCCCTGCCCGGGCCGCGCCGGGGGGCGGAGGCGCGGTTCAGGGCTCAGGGCTCATGGCCCAGGGCCCAGGGTTCAGGGTTCAGGCAGGGCTCATGGGCGGATCACGCGGGGTTCACCGGGGCGGCGCAGGATGGGGGAGATGCGGCCCGGACGTTGCCGGGCAGGCGGCATGGGCGCGAGCCTGGACCGGAGAGCGGCGATGACGGGCAGGACGGCGGCACGGCCCCGGGGAGCGCGGGCGGCGATTCCCGCCGCGCCGCCGGTGCTGGCGGTGGCCATCGCGGCGGCGCTGCTGGCCGGGGCGACGGCGCTGGCGGTGCTGACGCTGGCGGCGACGCTGCGGTCCGCGCCGCCCGCGGGCGCGCCCGGATCGGCGGCTGCGCCGGCGGCAGTGGTGCGGGCGTGGGTGGCGGCGCTGAACGCGGCGGCCGGGGGCGAGGCCGGCCCGCTGGCGCGAACGACGGCGCCGGGGTTCGCGCTGCACCGGGCGGGGGAGCCCGATCTCGACGCGGCGAGGCTGGCGGCGCTGCTGGCCGATCTGGGGCGGGGCACCGAGGGGCTGCGGTTCACGGTGGGCGAGATCGTGGCGGATGGCGAGTGGGCGGCGGCCCGGCTGACGGTGACCGGCGGCGCGCGGCGCGTGGCGGGAACGGAGATCGCCGGGGCGCGACCGGCGGTGGAGACGGCGGCGTTCTTCCGGGTGGCGGACGGGCTGGCGGCGGAGGCGTGGGCGCCGGACCTGGGCGCAGGGCTGCCGCGGACGCTGCCGCCAGCGCGGGTGCCGCTGTGGATGTCGCCGACGCCGGCGATCCTGGCGCGGATCGTGATCCCGCCGGGGGCGGAGGCGAGCGGGCTGGCGACGAGCGGCATCCACCTGCTGCTGCCGGAGACGGGCGCGGTGGAGGCGCAGGTGAGCGGGAGCGCGCTGGCGCTGGATGGCGACGGGCCGGGCGGCTGGCAGGTGATCCCGGCGACCGGGCGGCCGGTGGCGCTGGCGGCGGGGGATGCGCTGCTGGTGACGAGCGGGGCGTTCCATGGAGTGCGGAACCGGGGGGCGGTTCCCGCGTCGGTGCTGGGGTTCGCGACGGCGCCGTATCTGGCCGAGAGCGGCGAGGGGCGGCAACCGCCGAAGACGACCCCGCTGACGGCGATCTACCACGCGCGGCTGGGGATGCCGGTCTCGCTGCCGGGCGGGGTGACGAGCGTGACGCTGGCGCGGGGGCTGGGC
>JBJTKE010000059.1:0-1733 GCA_046096285.1 Chloroflexota bacterium | reverse complement strand
CTCTCGATCGGGGATCTCCTGCCCCTGCAGCGCCATCAGCGCGGCGCGGACGCCGACGTCGCCAATGAACGGGCTGTAGTTGCCGTCCGCGGCAAACAGCCCGTCTTTCACCGATTGGAAGCCGGCGTTGGAAGCGTCGTGGGTGAACTGCAGGATGTTGTCTCCGCACCGGTTCGCGCGGGCGATGGAGAACACGGCGCCCCACGACGACTCCTCGGCGTGACTGAACACCGCATTGATGTCGGGGTAGGCGACAAGGTAGTCGTCCATCAGCGCGACAGCCGGATCCCGGATCCACTCGGCATCTCCGGTGGCGAGGATTTTCACGTCCGGCGCGGCGGCAAGCGCCTCCATCATTCCCTTCTGCCGGTCGATGGCCGGAGACGAGCCGATGAGGCCGGTGAGTTCGACGATGTTCCCCTTGCCGCCCAGCAACTTGACCATGACATCGCCGACACCCTTGGCCATGGTCACGTTGCTCTGGCCGATGAACAAGGTCTTCTCGTTCGGCACGTCCCGGTCGAGGAGCACCAGCGGCGTGCCGGCAGCGATGACCGTGGCGGCGGGTGGCGCGAGACCGGCGGACTCCACCGGACTCATCACGATGGCGTCGACTTCCTGGGCAAGCAGATCGTCGATGTCGTTGTTTTGCTTCTGGATGTCGACGTTGCCGTCCGTGATGATCATCTCGACGTTCGGGTGGCGGGCCACCTCGGCTTGCGCGGATTTGATCATCTCCACGCGCCAGGGATGATTGAATCCTGTCTGCGAGAATCCGAGCCGGATCGGGGTTCCGCCGACTTCGCCCGCATCCATCGGCAAAATGTCGGTGAACGGCAGCACTTTGTCGTAGAAGTCGAGGAGTTGCTCGTTCGTCATTTCCGAGATGGGCTGCGTATCCTGGGCCGCCGTGACCCGGAGCGGCATGCGGCTTCGGGGCGCCGCAGCTGCCGACCGCAACTCCGGGGCCAGCGCCGCCAGCACCACCGCCATGCCTCCGAGCCGCGCGGCCTCGCGGGCCAGCGTGCGCCGGCTGATCATTCCCTTGCCGTAACTTCTCAGGAGCGTATCCAGCTTGCGCTCCCGGCTTTCATCGCGCTTCACTGCGTCACCCTTCCTCGCGCCATTGCGCGTGCCTACGACCCGGCTCTCTCCGGGGACGTCAGCTTCCACGCCGCACGTCGACCCGGTACCGGTACTTGTCGCCCCGGAACACGAGCTTGACGGTCTCCACCGGTTCTCCTGTCTGAAGCCAGGCGATCCGCTTGACGACCAGCACCGGGGCCTGCTCGGCTACCTCCAGCAGGGACACCTCCTTCCGATTCGCGACTGCCGGCCCGATGATCTCCTCCGCCCGTTCGAGTCTGAGCCCGAGCCGCTCCTCCAGCAGTTGATAGAGGGAGGACGTGCCGAGCGTCGCCGAGGTCAGCTGGCTGGCCAGGCTGCCGACCAGACGTTCGGGGTAGCTCCCGTACTGGAGTCCTATGGGCTCGCCGCCGGCCAGAAGCAGCCGTTCGAGCTCGAACACCCGCTCGCCGGGTCCCATCTCCAGTTCGGCCCGGACCAGATCCGATGGCTCGCCCCAGTGGGAGGAGAGCACGCGGTAGGACGGCGTCAGGCCCTGCGAGCGCATGTTCTCGGAGAAGCTGGTGAACGCAGCCAGCGGAGCCACGGTCGGCGAACTGACGTAGGTGCCTTTGCCTGGCACCCGGTACAACTGGCCATCCTGGACC
>JBJTKE010000058.1:0-3045 GCA_046096285.1 Chloroflexota bacterium | reverse complement strand
CCGCCGGGGTGGGCAAGGGACTGGTGGCGCGGATGTTCGCGCAGGCGCTGTGTTGCGAGACGGCGGGAAGGGCCGACCCCGGGACCCCGTGCGGGGCGTGCCGGTCGTGCCGGAAGATCACCCGCGGGACCCATCCCGACGTGCTGACGTGGAGCCTGGCCTCGCAGGCGGCAAGCCAGCGGGACGGAAAGCACACCTCGCTGAACATCGAGACGGCGCGGGACATCCGGGCTTCCACCGCGCTGCGGCCGCTGGAAGCGCCGCGCCGGGTGCTGGTGATCGACGATGCGGGAACGATGCAGGGGGCGGCGCAAGAAGCGCTGCTGAAGACCCTCGAGGAACCGCCCCCGACGGTGACGATGGTGCTGCTGGCGGAAGACGCCGAATTGCTGATGCCGACGATCCGCTCGCGCTGCCAACTGGTGGACTTGCGCCCGGTGCCGGCGGGCGTCATCGAGCAGCGGCTGATCGGCTCCGGAGTCGAGCCGGGGCTTGCCGCAGAGGTGTCGGCGCTGGCGCAGGGGCGCCCCGGCTGGGCGATCGCGGCGGCGGCGAATCCGGCCAGCCTGACAGGGGAGCGGGAGGCGGTGGCGAGCGCGCTGGCGTGGATCGGCGCGTCGCGGCACAGCCGATTGGTGACCGCGTTCCGGCTTGGAGACGGATTCACGCGCCGGCGCGCGGAGGTGTTCGCGGAACTTGAAACGACGCTCGCCGTGTGGCGGGACGTGCTGCTGGCCGCCTGCGGGCTGGCCGACCGACTGACGTATCGTCGCGAGCAGGAGCGAATCCTGCGGCTTGCCGACGGACTGGATGTGGCGAGCATCGCCGGAGCCATCGCCGCAACCCGGCGATGCCTGGCGGACCTCGACGCCAACGTTCGCCCTCGGCTGGCGCTGGAAGGGATGGTGCTGCAATGGCCGAACCCGCAATCCCGGTGATCCCGATCGCGGGCATGAGCATCGACCAGGCGCGTGCGCTGGCACGGGACCGGTTTCGCCAGCGGTTGATCGCGGGCGAGCCGGTGGGAGGCTGCGCCTGCCACGACGAAACCCGCGAAAGCGCGGAAGCCGCCGGCGACGGCACGGCGGAGATGGTGGCGGGCGTGCGGTTTCGCGATTCCGGGCGGACGTACTACTTCCGGACGGGACGCGAGGCCGTGGCGGTCGGGGACTGGGTGGTCGTCGAGACCAACCGGGGACGCGAGGCGGGCCGGGTGGTGATCGCGCCGCAGCAAATCGCGAAGAACTCGCTGCAGGGAGAGGTGACGCCGATCCTGCGGGTGATGGACGGCGAGGATCTCGCGCGGATGGAGTCGATGCGCTCCGAATCGGCGAAGGCGGTCAAGCAGTGCGCGGCGCTGGCCCGCACGCGCCGGTTGCAGATCAAGCTGATCAGCGCCGAGTACTCGTTCGACGGGTCGATGCTCGCGCTGAACTACTCGCTGCCGGAGCGGGAGCGGTCCCCCGACCAGGGGCGGATGCGCGATTACGCGCACGATTGCGCCGATGCCATGCAGTGCCGGGTGGAGTTGCGGCAGGTCGGCCCGCGGGACGAGGCGCGGTTGCTGGGGGGCGTCGGCCGCTGCGGGCGCACGCTGTGCTGCGCGTCGTGGCTGCCGTTGTTCCCGGAAATCTCGATGAACATGGCGAAGACGCAGGATCTGCCGCTCAATCCGGCGAAGGTATCCGGGGTGTGCGGCCGGCTGCTCTGCTGCCTGTCGTACGAAAACGAGCAGTACAAGCAGATGAAGGCGATCATGCCGCGGCTGGGGCAGACGGTGGACACGCCGACCGGGCCTGGCGTCGTGATCGCGATGCAACTCATGCGGGAACTGGTGACCGTGCGGCTCGATGCTGACAGCAGCGAGGCGGTGTTGTCTCCCGGGGATCTGCAGTTCGCAAGCGATGCGCCGCCTGCGCGGCCGAGTCCGGCGCGGCCGGTGCCGATGCCGATGCCTGCGCCCGCACCCATGCCGCCGCGGGCGCAGGCGGTTCCCGAAGCGGAGCCGCTTCCGGATGCGATCGCCGAGGCGCTGGCGTTGGCGGAGGCGGTGGTCGAGGGAGCGGGTGTGCCGGCCGAGGGGGATGGGGCGTCCTCCGATGCGCCGAAGAAGAGCCGGCGGCGGCGGCGGCGGCGCGGCGGCGGCAAGAGCCAGCAGGCCTGAACCGCGGAGGGCGAGGCGGGCGGAGATGTCGACGTTCCTGGTGATCCGCGAGACGCGGGACGACGACGGGGCGGTGCGGCCGCCGTCGCGACTGGAGGACCTGGCGCGGGCGTCGCTGGCTCGGGGGGGCGGGGCGCGATGGGTGAGGACGTGGTCGCCCGATGCCGGGGACGACCGGATCTTCTCGCTGTGGGAGGCGGAGAGCGCGGCGCAAATCGAGGCCGCGCTCGAGCGCTACGGGTTCCTGGACGACATGGAGGCGACGCCGCTCCGGGTCAGCGGATGGGGGCCGGAGGAGGTCCTCGCCGCGGGAGTGGGCGAGTGAGGCGGGACGGGCGGGGGCGCGGACGGTGCTAGAATCGCCGGCAGGATGCGCCGCCGGCGTACTGCCGCGGATTCCCCGGCGATCGGCCCCGGATCAGGGAGAGACGACAAGATGGCTTCTCGTGGAGCAGTCGGCCAGCGCGTGAGGCGCCTGGATTCACCGCCGAAGCTGACCGGTCAGGAGCGGTTCACGGGAGATCTGCGGATTCCCGGCCTGCTGCATTGCCGGCCGGTGGGCAGCGCGCACGCGCACGCCCGGATCGCCGGGATCGACGGAAGCGCGGCGCTGCGGATTCCCGGGGTGGTGGCGGTGCTGACGGCGGACGACCTGCCGCTGTCGCGCGATGCGGACGGGAACCCGGCGCGAACGCCGCTGGCGTACGGGGAGGCGCTGTGGGCTGGGCAGCCGGTGGCGCTGGTGCTGGCGGAGACGGAGGCCGCCCCATCCCCCTCGGCCGGCACACCCGCTCCCTCGACCACCGCCTCCGCCAACGCCAGCGCCTCGGCGATCGCATCCGGAAGCGGCTCCGCTTCGGGAACCGCCTGCGCCCGCGGCG
>JBJTKE010000057.1:0-1365 GCA_046096285.1 Chloroflexota bacterium | reverse complement strand
GGCACGATGATGACCCGGTCCGCGTAGGCCAGCGGCACCCCGGCATCCTCGGCCGACAGGGACTTGATCGGCAGCGCCTCGCCCTTGACCCCCGCGGCCCCGCCGGTCGCCACCGAGCCGAACGCCCCGAAGAAGACGTTGGCGAGCGAGCGGTTCATGGCCCGCGCCATCACCATCGAGAGCAGCACGCCGGATGCGCCGACGAGCAGACCTGCGATGACCAGCAACTGGTTGCCCAGCACCAGCCCGGTGAAGATCGAGGCCACGCCGGTCAGCGCGTTCTGCATCGCGATGACCACCGGCATGTCCGCGCCGCCGATCGGCAGCACGATCAGCGCGCCGACGATGAGCGCCACGACCAGCACGCCGAGCAGCATCAGCCGCTGGGTGGCGAGGTCGCCCGAGAAGATCACCCCGAACGACAGCGCCACCATGGCGAGGAACAGCACGCCATTGAGCACCTGCTGGCCCTTGTAGACGATGGGCCGTCCGGTGATCAACTCCTGGAGTTTGGCGAAGGCGACCATCGACCCGGTGAAGGAGATGGCCCCGATGATGGTGCCGAGCACCACCGAGATGGTCTCCGGCCGGCTCATGTCGGTCCGGTTCTGGAACTCGGCCACCGAGACCAGCGCGGAGGCCGCGCCGCCGGTGCCGTTGAACATGGCGACCATCTGCGGCATCGCGGTCATCTTCACCCGCTGCGCCACCGGGATCGAGATAACGGCGCCGAGGATGATGCCGACCAGCATGATCCAGTGGTGCCTCAGCCCCGGCGTGAGGAGGGTGGCCACGGTGGCCAGTCCCATCGCCGCCGCGGAATACCAGTTGCCGACCCGCGCGGTGGCAGGCGAGCCAAGTTTCTGCAACCCGATGATGACCAGGATCGCCGAGATCAGGTAGGCGATGTTGATGATGCCCTGGATCATCCCTGCGTCCATTACGCCTTCTCCGATCCCGCGGCCCGGGCCGCTGGCTTCTTCCTGAACATCTGCAGCATCCGGTCGGTCACCGCGAAGCCGCCGAAGACGTTGATCGAGGCCAGCACGATCGACAGGAACGCCACGAACTGCAGCACCGGATTGTCGACCTTGCCCAGCACGAGGATCGAGGCCACCAGCACGATGCCGCTAACCGCGTTGGACCCCGACATCAGCGGGGTGTGCAGCGTGGCGGGCACCTTCGCGATCAACTCGAGCCCGAGGAACGCCGCCAGCGTGAAAATGAACAACTCAAGCAGAATCTCGCCCTGCATCTCGCTCCCTCATCGCCGGCGTCCGCGCCGGCTTGTTCGGCCGCTGCCGCGGCGCGGCGTCATCCCGCCGCGGGGCCTCTCCCGAGTTTTTCGCGGGTCGGACCGTGCAC
>JBJTKE010000056.1:0-2859 GCA_046096285.1 Chloroflexota bacterium | reverse complement strand
GACGTAAATTACGGGCAACCGCATCAACGCGCTGAGCCGCATGGCGGGACGCAGGTAGTCGCTGAAGACGAAAAAAGTGGCGGCGTAGGGGCGCAAGCCGCACAGCGCCATGCCATTGCAGGCCGATGCCATGGCGTGCTCGCGGATCCCGAAGTGGATGTTGCGCCCGGCGTAGCCCCACTCGCCGCCGAGCATGCCCGCCTGCGCGGAGGGGTCGGGCGTGCCGTGGGGGTTCTCGAAGTCGCCCGCGCCCTTCATGCCGGTCAGGGTGGAGGGGTTGAGGTCGGCGCTGCCGCCGATGAAGGTCGGAAGCTTCGGGAAGAATCCCGCGATGACCTCGCCGGAGGCCTTGCGGGTGGAGACCTTGCCGCCGGCCTCGTACGTCGGGATGCCGCTGTCCCAGCCCTGCGGGAGGTCGCCGGCCCAGGCGGCGGCGAGTTGCTTCGCCTCGGCGGGGTAGGCGGCGGCGTAGGCGGTCCAGCGCTCCTTCCAGGCGGCCTCGGCGGACGCGCCGCGGGCGAGGGCCTGCCGCCAGTGGGCGAGGGCCTCGGCATCGACCGCGAAGGCCTCGGCGGCGAGGCCGAGCGCCTCCTTGGCGGCGGCGGCGCCTTCCGGCCCGAGGGGAGAGCCGTGGACGGAGGCCGTGCCCGCCTTGGGCGCGCCGAAGCCGATCACGGTGCGGGCGACGATCAGGCTGGGGCGGGCGGCGTCGGCCCGGGCCTCGGCGAGGGCGGCCCGCACGGCGGCGACGTCCATGCCGTCGATGTGGATCACCTGCCAGCCGTAGGCCTCGAAGCGCTTGCCGACGTCCTCCGACATCGACAGGCCGAGGGCGCCGGCGAGGCTGATCTGGTTGGCGTCGTAGAGATAGACGAGCTTGCCCAG
Organism: Chloroflexota bacterium; assembly: GCA_046096285.1. Classification (GTDB taxonomy): domain Bacteria; phylum Chloroflexota; class Chloroflexia; order Thermomicrobiales; family UBA6265; genus CADCWF01. The sequence goes on along the minus strand of JBJTKE010000056.1, from coordinate 1,974 downwards.
CCCGAGGTGGCCGGCGAGGCTGGCGGCCTCGGCGCAGACCCCCTCCTGGATGTCGCCGTCGGTGACGATGCCGTAGGTGAAGTGATCGACGACGGCGTGGCCGGGGCGGTTGTAGGTGGCCGCGAGGAAGGCCTCGGCGATGGCCATGCCGACGCCGTTGGCGAATCCCTGGCCGAGCGGGCCGGTGGTGACCTCGACGCCGGCGGTGTGTCCGCGCTCCGGGTGGCCGGGGGTGCGGCTGCCGAGCTGGCGGAACTGCTTGAGGTCGTCCAGCGAAAGATCGTAGCCGGTGAGGTGGAGCAGGGCGTAGAGGAGCATGGAGCCGTGGCCGCCGGAGAGGACGAAGCGGTCGCGGTCGGGCCAGGCGGGGTCGGCGGGGTTGTGCTTGAAGATGCCGTCCCAGAGGGCGAAGGCCATGGGAGCAGCGCCGAGCGGCATGCCGGGGTGGCCGGAGTTGGCGGCCTGGATGGCGTCGATGGCGAGCCCGCGGATGGCGTTGACGGCGCGGGCTTCCAGCGACTGGTCGGTGGCGACGGCCAAGAGGAACCTCCCTTGGGGATCGGCGAGCGCCAGCGCGGCGCGGCGAGTCGGGTTCAACCGGGCATTATCCCACTAATCGGCGCGCGGTTGTGATCGCAACGTTATCCCGGCGCCCGTGCTTCGCGCACATGTGCAGGAGGCGCCAGGAGGCCGGACCTCGCGATTGTTCGCAGCCTGCCGGGCAGCGCGGGCTGGACGCCCCAAGGATCGCTCCACCCGGTAGCGCAACCCCGCGCGCTCGGATACCCTGCCGCCCTGCATCACGCGGGCACGGCGGGGAGCGCGGGACGTTCATGATCGCCATCCGGCAGGCGCAGCGGGAGGGGTTGCTGCGCCGGGCAAACTGGCCGCGGAACCTGATCTCGGGAGTGATCGTCGGGGTGGTGGCGCTGCCGCTCTCGATGGCCTTCGCGATCGCCAGCGGCGTCACCCCGCAGATGGGGCTCTACACCGCCATCGTCGCCGCGGTCATCGTTTCGCTGTTCGGCGGCAGCCTCGTCCAGATCGCCGGCCCGACCGGGGCGTTCATCGTCATCCTCGCCGGGATCACCGCCGAGCACGGCGTGGACGGCCTGCAGATCGCCACCCTGATGGCCGGGGTGATGCTGGTGGCGATGGGGCTGGCGAAGTTCGGGGTGGTGCTGAAGTTCATCCCGGCCCCGGTCATCGTGGGGTTCACCGCCGGCATCGGGGTCATCATCTTCACCGGGCAGTGGCACAACTTCCTCGGGCTGCCGAAACCGGAGGGGGAGCATTTCCACGAGAAGATGCTCTCCCTGTTCTCCAGCATCGGCCAGATCCACTGGCCGACCGCCGCGCTGGCGGCCGCCTGCCTGCTCTCCATCATCCTCGCGCCGAAGGTTCCGGGGCTGAAGCGGGTTCCCGGGCCGCTGGTGGCGCTGCTGCTGGGAACGGGGGTCGTGATGACGGCCCATCCCGCCGGGGTGGCGACCATCGGCTCCCAGTTCGGCGGCATCCCGACCGGGTTGCCCCATTTCGCGCCGCCGCCGGTCACCTTCGGCCGGATCATCGAACTGCTGATGCCGGCCTTCACCATCGCCATGCTGGGGGCCATCGAGTCGCTGCTGTCGGCGACGGTGGCGGACGGCATGGCCGGCACCCGGCACGACCCCAACCAGGAACTGACCGGGCAGGGCGTGGCGAACGTGGCCTGCTCGCTGCTGGGCGGATTCGCCGCCCCCCCGGCCCACGCCCCCCCCCCGACCCCCAACCCCCACCCCGGCCACCCCCCCCACGCCGGGGTGACCCCCCCGGCGGGGCGGATGCGGATCCTGCTGGCGCGGGCCCCGGGGGCGGCGCATCCGCCCAGCAGCGAGCAGGCCACGTTCGCCACGCCCTGCCCGGTCAGTTCCTGGTTGGGGTCGTGCGGGGTGCCGGCCATGCCGTCCGCCACCGGCGCCGACAGCAGCGACT
>JBJTKE010000055.1:0-1470 GCA_046096285.1 Chloroflexota bacterium | reverse complement strand
CGTCGGCCTCGCCGCCGCCGTCATGCTCGCCCTCGCCCTCCGCGGCATCCCCGGCGGCTACGCCATCACCGGCATGCTCGCGGGCCCCTACATCGCCGCCGCCGCCTTCCTCGCCCCCCGCATCGGCGTCGGCCTCTTCTTCGCCGCCGTCATCACCGGCCAGTTGCTCACCGGCGTCATCTTCGACCACTTCAGCGTCTTCGGCGTCCCCCAACGGCCCATCGATCTCCCCCGCATCCTCGGCATCCTCGCCCTCATCGCGGGCGTCATCCTCATCCGCGGCAGGTAGCACCCATGCTGCATCACGACCCCCGCATGGAGAAATGGGCTGAAACCCTCGTCACCTGGTGCACTGCCGTCCAGCCCGGAGAATCCGTCGCCATCGTCGGCTCCACCGCCGCCGAACCCCTCCTCCGCGCCATCCATCGCGCCGTCCTCCGCCACGGCGGCCACCCCGTCTTCGTCCTCGACCTGCCCGGCGCCGAGGCCGACCTCTACGCCCTCGCCAGCGACGACCAACTCGCCTGGATCGGCCCCCTCGAGCACTTCCCCGCCGAGCACGCCGACGTCCGCATCATCGTCGAGGCCGACGCCAACACCCGCGCCCTCACCTCCGTTCCCCCCGGCCGCCAGGCTCTCCGCGCCCGCGCCCGCCGCGATCTCCGCCTCGCCGCCATGCGCCGCGCCGCCGACGGCCGCCACCGCTGGTCCCTCACCATGTACCCCACCGACGCCCTCGCCATGGACGCCGGCATGTCCACCGACGAATTTGCCGCCTTCCTCTTCGAGGCCTGCTGCCTCGACCACGACGACCCCGCCGCCGCCTGGCGCGCCCTCTCCGCCGAGCAGGCCCGCCTCATCGCCTGGCTCGAACCCCGCCGCGACGTCCACCTCACCGGCCCCGGCACCGATCTTCGCCTCTCCGTCGCCGGCCGCCGCTGGATCAACTCCGACGGCAAGCGCAACTTCCCCAGCGGCGAGATCTTCACCGGCCCCGTCGAGGACTCCGCCGAGGGCGTGGTCCGCTTCTCCTACCCCGTCATGACCGAGGGCCGCGAAATCCGCGACATCCGCCTCCGCTTCGCGGCCGGCCTCGTCGTCGATGCCGCCGCCGCCGCCGGCGAGGACTTCCTCGTCTCCGCCCTCGACACCGACCCCGGCGCCCGCCGCCTCGGCGAGTTCGCCTTCGGCGCCAACCCCGCCATCCAGCGCTTCACCGGATCCATCCTCCTCGACGAGAAGATCGGCGGCACCGTGCACATGGCCCTCGGCGCGGGCTACCCCGACTCCGGCAGCCGCAACGAGTCCGCCATCCACTGGGACATGATCTGCGACCTTCGCCAGGCCGGCGAGGCCACCGTCGACGGCGTCCCCTTCCTCCGCGGCGGCCGCTTCCTCGTCTGACCCGCCGCCCCGGCGCACCTGCCGCGCCGCCACTTGCCGCCTTCCCCCTCCCGCCCTATGATGCCC
>JBJTKE010000054.1:0-3021 GCA_046096285.1 Chloroflexota bacterium | reverse complement strand
GGCATCGGCATGGCCGCGGGGGGGATGGGCAGCAGCGTGGCGCCAGCCTCGGCCAGCGCCGCCGCGATCTGCTTTTCCTCGACCCGGAACCGTGCGCACAGCACGCCGATCGTTCCCATGTCTCCGCTCCTCGCGTCCCGCCCGGCCGGGCGGGAACGGTTTACTCGCCCCAGTCCTCGCCTTCCTCAGGCGCCAGGCCGAGCACCAGCGGGTTGGTGCCGAGCACTTCCAGTTCGACGCCGCACTCCGGGCAGGGCACGATCTCGCCCGGCTCGACCCCGCTCAATTCGATCTCCGCCGCGCACTCCGGGCATTCGCCAGTCATCGTTCCAACCTCCGTGTCACCGCTCGCGGCCGCCGTCCGATCGGGGGCCGTCGATTCCCGTTTCTGCCGCGCCGGGTCACCCCAGCGTCAGGAGCAGCAATGCCTTGTGCATGTGCAACCGGTGCTCCGCCTGGTCGAAGATGATCGACTGCGGGCCGTCCGCGACGGCCTCCTCGACCTCCTCGCCACGGCGCATCGGCAGGCAATGCATGAAGACGGCGTCGGGTTGCGCCCGCGCCATGATCGCGGTCGTCACCTTGAACGGACGCAGCGCGGAGCGCTTGGCCGCGCTGTCCGGTTCGCCCATGCTTTCGTGCACGTCGGTGTAGATGGCGTTGGCCCCCTCGGCGGCGGCCAGGGGGTCGTCGGTCAGGGTCACGCTGCCGCCGGAAAGCGCGGCGCGGGCCTCGGCGGCCGCGATCACCGCCGGGTCTGGCCGGTAGCCCCCCGGGCAGGCGATGGCGACGTCGATTCCCATCGTCGCCGCCGACAGGGTGAGCGAATGGCAGACGTTGTTGCCGTCGCCGAGGTAGGCGAGTTTGAGGCCGTCCAGCGAGCCGAACCGCTCGCGCAGGGTCAGCACGTCGCTCAGCGCCTCGATCGGGTGATACCGCTCGCTCAGCGCGTTGAAGACGGGAATGCGCGCCCCCGCCGCGAAGGTCACGAGGTCGTAGTGGCGGGCGAACCGGGCGGCGATGGCGTCGACATACCCGCTCATGATCGTCGCGGTGTCGTGCAGCGTCTCGCCCCGTGTCAGGTGCGATTCCTGGGTGCCCAGGAACGTGACGTGCCCGCCGAGTTGGTCCATGCCCGCCTGAAAGGCGTTGCGCGTCCGGGTCGACGGCAACTGGAAGATCATCCCCAGCGTCTTCCCGGCGAGGAAGGGATGGGGCATGTTCTTGATCCGCAGTTCCTTGAGCCACGAACCTGCGTCGAGCAGATCGGTCACGTCCGTGGCGTCGAGATCGAGATCGCTCAGCACCGTGCGGCCCCGCAGCCTGCCCGAGGCCACCGAGGAGGGCATCTGGGTGTCGTCCAGCATCTCGCCCCGGAGGATGATGCCGGCCCCCGCCGTGGATTGCCCGAAGTCGTCGATCATGGCCGCACCCTAGAATCCCTGCGGCGTGCTGCACAGCGTGTGCAGCAGGACCGCCTTGTGAACGTGCAACCGGTTCTCGGCCTGGTCGAAGATGACCGACTGCGGGCCATCGGCCACCTCGGCCTCGACCTCCTCGTCCCGGTGCATCGGCAGGCAGTGCATGAACACCGCGGCTGGCCGGGCGGCCGCCATCGCCTCGCGGGTGACCTTGTACGGGGCGAGGGCGACGGCCCGGGCTGGCCCGTCGGCCTGCCCCATGCTGACGTGGACGTCGGTGTAGACCGCATCGGCGTCCTGCGCGGCGACGAGCGGATCGGTGGTGACCGAGATCGTGTTGCCCGCGCCGCTGGCCGCCGCGAGCCACTGGGCCTGCGTGAGAACGTCCTCCGGCGGCGCGAGGTGGGCCGGGGTCGCCACCGCGACCGAGACGCCCATCGCCGCGCCCGCCAGCATCAGGCTCCGGGCGACGTTGTTGCCGTCGCCGAGATAGGCGAGCTTGAGGCCCCGCAGCGAGCCGAACTGCTCCTGCATGGTGAGCAGGTCGGCGAGGGCCTGCATCGGGTGGGCGCGGTCGGTCAACCCGTTGATCACCGGGATGCTCGACGCGCCTGCCAGTTCCTCGATGTCCCCATGCGAGGCCACGCGAGCCACCAGGGCGTCCACGTAGCGGCTCAGAACCTGCGCGGTGTCGGCGATGGTCTCGCCCCGCTTGATCTGCAGGTCGTTCACGCCGAGGAAGAGGGCCTGCCCGCCCAGTTGCGCCATGCCCGCCTCGAAGGAGACGCGGGTCCTGGTGGAGGGATGCTGGAAGAGCATGCCGAGGGTCTTGCCCGCAAGGTAGCCGTGGGGCTTGCCTGCGCGGCGCAGGGCCTTGAGCCGGGAACTCGTCTCCAGCACCTCGGCGATCTCGTCCGGGGTGAGGTCGGTGTCGGTGAGGATGCTGCGGCCCTGCAACCGGGTGCTGAGGGTGAACGCCGGCAGTTTTTCCGACGCGACCCCGCCGAGCGAGAGCACCCGCGGCTCGAGCGCGCCGAGCAGGGGTTCCTCGGGGTGGACGGTGGAAAGTTCGGGCCGCGCGGCTGGCTTGGCGGCGGCCTTCGGCTCGGGGGTGGACATGGCGGCAATCTCCCTTCGGCGGAGCGTGACGAGACGCCCGGCGCCGGCGGGATTCACCCCCGCCGGACCGAAGGGACGGGGAGCGTCGATCCCCGTGGTACCACCCCTCTTGCCTGGAGCGCCGGGCCAGTCCCGGGTCCATGCCGCTCTTGGCTGTTTCGTGCCTGGGGGCCACCCATCCGGGCCTACTTGCGGCCAGCAGGCGCTGGCGCTTTCTTCGGCCGTCCGCTCGGGGGCGCGTTCGGGTCGGTTTCGCCGGTTCCGGGCTTCCACCGTCCCCGGATCGCTCTGGCGTTGCCGCTCCCTACTCCTCCCCGTCATCGCGGGCAGGCCGCCGTGGTGAACGGCGGCTGGGTATTCGGTTGTGTGGTCGCGAAGCGCTGATCGGTCGGCGGTGCGGCCGGGGGGGGCGGGGGCGGGGGGCGGCGGGCGGGGGCGGGGGCCGGGGGGGGTGGGGGGGGCGCCCCCCCGGCCGGCGGGG
>JBJTKE010000053.1:0-7557 GCA_046096285.1 Chloroflexota bacterium | reverse complement strand
ACCCTGCCGCACCGTGCGCCCTGGCGTTCCGATGGCTGCCCGCCCGGCACGCCAGGGGCCTGCGGCGGGCGCCCCGGATCAGCGCGGGTCGAAGGCGCAGGCTGCGAGGTCGCGCTCCGCCGCCGCGCGGTCGAACCCCGGGGCGCGAACGAAAATGCGCGCCCGGTCAGCCGTGCCCACCTGCGCAACGTGCGGCAGCACCGCGTGGTACGCGGTGCGCTCGAAGTCGTGGACGAAGACGGTCAGGCCGTCGACGCCCGCGAGCAGGGCCTGGAGGACGCAGGCCACGCGGAAGCGGCCATCGACGATGACGAGGTCGGGAGCGGAGGCGGGCAACGCCTGCCAGGGGGCCATCCAGTAGCCGGGCCACGCTGCTCTGCGGGATGCGTCGGTCGGGTAGCCCCAGTCTCCGGTCGGCCCGATGTCGACTTCGCGGATGCGCAGCCGTGCGGCGGCGATGGCGGCGGCGGCAAGGGGATGGGAGGCGACCGACGCGGCCCAGGCCGGGTCGCTCTCGACCGTGAAGATGCTCCCGGCCCGGAGCGCGCAGAGGCGCAGGGTCGAGTCTCCCGCGCCGAACTCGATCACGCACGAGGCGTGGGCGGCGGCGGCGTCGAGGAGGGCGGTTTCGGACGGGGTCATCAACCGGAGCGGCGGCAGGGACGGCAGGGGCAGATCGGCATGGCCCGCGCGTGGCTCGCCAACATGAACCGACGTCATCGAGGCATCCCCCTGAACGAAACGGGTCGCGGGCAAGTATGCTCCGTGAGCCAACAGGTTCGCAGCAGGAGCGTGCCCCATGCCAGTCCCCACCGTTTCCGCCGCCGAGCGGCTGACGATCGCCGAACGCTATTCCCACACCCGGCTCGACCCGACGCCCGCGCAGTGGCAGGAGGTGTTCCGCGCGATGGACGCGGGAGACAGCCAGATCCACGTCATCGAGGCGAGCAAGCCGCGGCCGGGGCATGGCGCCGCCTACCTGGCGACGCGGCTCGGGCGCAACGAGGCGGCGATCCGCAACGGCGGCACGCCGATCGCCCTCAACCGCATCCTGCAGCCCGGCACGGGGGACATGCTGCCGTGGATGTCGTGGGCGGGGGGGCTGCTGTCGATCGTGGCCTATCCGTCGCGGGCTGCGTGGCTGCGGACGCTGCTGGAGCCGGAATCGCTGGCGGCCAACGCGCGCCGGGAGGACCTGATCGAGGAGGTGATGCTGCTGGTCGCGGGGGCGGACACCATCCCCGGAAAGGCGCGGCGGCTGCTCGGCAAGCCCAAGCCGCCCACGGCCTTCCGCACGCCCCGCATCGACGGCAAGCGGACGGAGCAGATCGTCGACGACCTGCTGGCGATCTACCCGGACGGCGGCGCGGACCCCTCCCGCGCCCAACTCGAGCGGATGATGACCGACCCCCGGTTCCGCACCGAGCCGGTCTTCTACCTGAACCTGTACGACTTCGGCGACGGCACGCAGGCAGGCGGGGAGGCCGAACACCGGGCCTACAACACGTCGGCGTTCTCCTCCGTGCGGGCGAACGGGGCGATGCCGATCTTCCGGACGCCGGTGGTTCACGCACTGGTGAGCCCGGTGAACTGGGACCTCGCGGTTTTCGTGCGGTGGCCAAGCATGGCGGTCTTCACCGACCTGCGGCTGAACCCGGAGTACGTGAAGGCGCAGGAGCACCGGGCCGCGTCGGCCGTCTTCTACGGGAACTTCATGACGTTCCCCGCCGAGGGCGATGGCGCGGCAGAACTGGCGGAAATGAGCGCGGGGGGCTCGGGGGAGCGGTTCTCCCCGGCGACGGAGACGGCGGGACCGGCGGCCCGGGTCATCCTCGGGGCGATCGGGGCGTTCTCGATCGCGCGCGGGCTGTTCCACTGGCTGTCGCCGGACAGCGGGGCCGGCTCGGTGGCGGGGATGGACCTGTCCGGCGGGAACCGGGACGACGTGGTCTACCTGCTGGGGATCACGGGGATCGCGCAACTGGGATCGGGGATCATCGACGTGGCGGCGGCGACGAAACTGCCGCAGGCGGCGCCGCTGGCGCTGGGCATAGAGGCGCTGAAGAACGGGCTCGTGCTGGCGACGGAGTCTGGCATGAAAAAGCCGGTGAAGCCGGTGCCGGGGCGGTACGCCCATGCGGCGGTGGCGGGGCTGGCGCTGCTGGGGCTGCTGCTGGCGCGGCGGCGGCGGTAGCGGGGCAGCGGGGGCGCAGCGGAGGGATCGAATCGCGGAGCGCCGGCGTTGAACCTCTCGACAGGCCGCCGCCGCCGCCCCACAATACCGGGGTGGCGCGGGGGACCGATCGGCGTCAGCGCGGGTTGGATTGCACCCGGACACGCATGAACAAGGAGCACCGAGCGATGAAATCGAGGAAGCCGTTCGCGACGATCGCGGCCATCGCAGGCATGGCGGCGCTGCTGGCAGCCGGGGGGCCGGCGCTGGCGGCCACGCCGACGCTGGGCAGCGCCCAGTCGACCTTTGACGGGGAACTCGGCGCGCCGGACCCCGAGCTGTCGAACCTGCCGGATGTGGCAGGCTACGACGTTCCCTACTACGGCGGGTACAACGTGTACTACTACAACGGGAAGGCGGTCGAGGTCACGGTGATCTCGGACCGGGACCCGGAACTGACGATCACCGAGTCGGACCCGAAGGACTGGGCGCTGAGCACGGCCGAGGGCAAGGCCAAGGCGTTGATGCCGGCGGACGCGACCTGCGGCAGCAAGACGACGGAAACCGACCGCATCTACAAGGTGTGCACGAGCAAGACGCTGGCGAAGGCGGTGCCGCAGTCGGCGCTCGACGCGCTGGGGGTGTACGGGAAGCCGGGCGAGATCACGGTGTCCTACTACCTGAACTACTCGGGCAAGATCCCGGCGATCGACCTGATCGTCGGCTCGCCCGGGGAGTACGTCGGGTCGGCGAGCGGCTCCACGAGCGCCGCGGCCACGAAGACCCCGGCCTCGAAGTCGTCCTCGTCGTCGCAGCTGGGCAACCGGCTGAGCTGCAAGTACTTCGTGACGCAGCCCGAGGCGCAGGCCTACTTCGACTACAACGGCGGCAACAGCAACCCGATGGTCGCCATGCTCGACGGCGACAAGGACGGGCTGGCCTGCGAGTATCTGCCGGCCCAGTAGGCCGGGAGCAGCGGGTCATCCGGTGGGCCGTGGGGGCGGGCCACCCCTCCCCACGGCCCACGACTCCCCAACCCTCGATTGCCAGCGGGCAGCGGCCTCCGCGGCGCGGACCGGAGCGGCAATGACGATCCCCATCGGCCACCTGCAGTACAACATCCGGCCGGAGAACGCGGCGTTCTACCGCGACCTGCTGGTGCATCTCGGGTGGGAGGTGCTGCACGAGGGCGGCGGGCAACTCGGCTGCGGGTCGGGCAACGGGCAGAGCCTGTGGTTCTCGCCGGCGACGTCGGCGGCCGCCGCGGACCACGACGCGCCCGGGCTCAACCACCTCGCCTTCGCCGCGGCCTCGATGGACGACGTGGAAGACCTTCACGGGTGGCTGAAGCGGGCCGGAATCGCCACCCTGTACGACACGCCGCGCCACCGTCCGGAGTTCGCCAGCCGCGACGGCGACACCTACTACCAGATCATGTTCACCTCGCCGGACGGCATCCTGTTCGAGATGGTCTACATCGGGCCGATGAAGTAGCCGGGCATGAGCGAGCGCGAGCGCGACCGCGACCGGGACTGCGATCACGCCGCCTGCCGGGATGAACTCGACGCCCTGCTGACCGCCCCGGCGTTCACCGCGGACCCCTACCCCGTCTACGCGCGCTTCCGGGAGGAGGCGCCGGTCCATTTCTCCGAGGCCAACGGCGGCTGGATGCTCTTCCGGTACGACGACGTGCACGCCACGCTGCGGGATCCCGCCCGCTTCTCCTCGCGCGGCCGGTTCTCGGCGGCGCTGCGGCGGATCGATCCCGGCACGCGGGCGCGCATCGGCCCGCTGACCGATCACTTCACCGTCGGGATGCTGGCGAACGACCCGCCGGACCACACGCGGCTCCGCGGGCTGGTCAATCGCGCGTTCACGCCGCGGGTGGTGGAGAACATGCGGCCGCGCATCCATGCCATCGTCGGCGATCTGCTGGACGCGGCGCTGCCGCGCGGGGAGTTCGACCTGATCGCGGATTTCGCCTACCCGCTGCCGGCGACCGTGATCGCGGAACTGTTCGGCGCGCCAGCGGCGGAGCAGGACCGCTTCAAGCGCTGGTCCAACGACATTCTCGGCTTCCAGGGAACGGGCAACCCGGAGGCCGGGGCGGTGCTGCGCGCGCAGGATTCGTTGCTGGAGATGCGGGCGTTCCTGAAGGACCTGGCCGACCACCGCCGCGCCCACCCCGGCGACGACCTGCTGGGGCTGCTGGTGGCCGCGGAGGCCGCGGGCGACCGGCTGAGCGAGCAGGAACTGCTGACGGTGTGCGTGACCCTGCTGACCGCGGGCCACGAGACGACGACCAACCTGATCGGCAACGGGATGCGGCTGCTGCTGCGGCACCCGGAGCAACTGGCGCGGCTGCGGGAGGACCCCGGGCTGATGGCGTCCGCGGTGGAGGAGATGCTGCGGGCCGACAGTCCCCTGCAGCGCAACCCGCGGCAGGCGGCGGTCGACCTGGACCTCGGGGGGCAGCGCATCCGGGCCGGGGACTACGTGATGCAGGTGCTGGGATCGGCCAACCACGACCCGGCGGCGTTCCCGGCGCCGGAGCGGTTCGACATCGGGCGGACGCCGAACCGGCATGTGGCGTTCGGCGGGGGCATCCACTTCTGCCTCGGTGCGCCGCTGGCGCGGCTGGAGGCGCCGATCGCCATCGGCGAGGTGCTGCGGCGCGCGCCCGGGCTGGCGCTGGCCGAGCCGGACGCGCCCCCACGCTGGCTGCGGAGCGGGCTGCTGCGCGGGCTGGAGCGGCTGCCGGTGGCCGTGAGGTAGGCAGCGCGGGCCGGGCTGGCCGGATTGCGCGACGCCGCGCGCCCTACCCGGCCGGGCAGTGCGGGTGACGGACGATCATCCGGCCGTCGGCGACCACGACGATGCCCGAGCGCTTCAACTCCCCGAGCATCTGGTTGACGCGGACGCGGGAAGCGCCGACCATCGAGGCGAGTTCCACCTGGGTGATGCGATAGGGCAGGCGGCGGCCGCCGGGGGCGGGCTCGCCGTGGGCGCGGGCGAGATCGTGGAGCAGGCGGATGAGACGCTGCTCGACGTCGGCGGTGGCGAGGGACTCGATGCGGTCGCCGGCGCGCTGGAGCCGGTCCGCGTAGAGGGCGAGCAGGTTGAGCGACAGGGCGGGCATGGCCGGCAGGGTGGCGAGCAGGGCGTCGCGGCGGAGCACGATCAACTCGGACTCGACGATGGCGAGGGCGTTCTCGGCGCGGAGATGGTGGTCCTGCGCGGCGACGCCGATGTTGCCGAGCAGATCGCCGGGGCCGTGGATCGCGAGGGTAACCTCGTCGCCGTCCTCGTTGTCCTGGATGGTCTTGAGGTAGCCCCGGCGGACGACGTAGACGCAGGGAGCGCCGTCGGCGGAGAGGGTGATGGAGGAGCCGGCAGGCACCACCCGGCGGCGGGCCATCGCGACGATGCGGTCCCGGTCGCGGTCGGCAAGTCCCGCGAAGATCGGCAACTGCGGCAGGGCATCCCGGTAGGGACCGTTGAGCCCGCTCGATTCTCCCATCGCAACCTCCCCAGAAAAGGTGCGAGAACCGCCTGGCACGTCCAAAGGTGTCAACTGTTTTACTGGCCGCATGGTAGTGGAGCATGAACGTGTTGAACATGCACGCTACCCACACAATGCCCACACAATCCGCGGCGGCAGGACGATCCTCCCGCGGCGGGGGCCGTGTGCGGACAGGTACGCCGTTCCGGCCATCTGGCCTCACCCCAAATCCACGCAGAGCCGGACACGGTTGGATCTCCTGGCTGGGCGGGAGATCTGCCCTCGCCCCAACCCCGTTCCCAGTGCGAGGGAGAGGGGCTTTTGGGCGGGGTTGGGGTGAAACGGGCGGTTGCGTGCGGGGCGCGAGCGCGTTGCCGAGGGTCGGGGCCGGCAGGAGGAGGCGGCGCGGGCGCGGGGTCTACTCCATGAAGGCGAGGGCGAGGCTGGCGGCGGCGTCCTCGGAGAGGGCGCGGCCGGCGGCGAGGGCGGCGGCGAGATCGCCGGGGGGCAGGGCGGCGACGAGGCGGTCGCGGACCAGATCGCGGCGCAGGGCCTCGACGCCGGCGACGGCGATCCCCGAGGCGGCGGACACGGCCTCGGCGGCGGCGAGGAGGCGGGCCGCGGCGGCGGGGTCGGCTTCGGGAACGCGGGCGAGCGCGAGGGCGGCCGCGGCGAGGAACCCGGCGAGGACGCCGTATGCGTCGCCGGTCTCGCGGCTGTACTGGAGATTTTCGCGGCAGCGGGCGCGGACCTCGGCGGGCGGCGGGGCATCCGGGCGAGCGGCGAGCAGCATGGCGGCGCCGAGGCTGCCGAGATTGCCGGCGATCAGGGAACTGGTGAGACGGTCCGGGGAGCCAGCGGCGGCGGCGCGGGCGGCGGCGAGCAGGGCGAGGGCGGCGGCGTCATCGCCGGCGAGTTGCTCGACCTCGGCGAGGTTGTTCATGGCGCTGGCGACCTGGACGGCGTCGCCGGCGGCGCGGTGGCGGTCCAGGAGGGCGGTCCGGAGCGTGCGGGCACCGGCAAGGTCGCCGCGTTGGAGGGCGAGATCGGCGAGATGCTCGCGGACCTCGAGTTCGCCGTCCTCGTCGCCGAGGGCGCGGAAGGCGTCGCCGGCGGCGGCGAGAACGCGGGCGGCGGGGTCGAGGTCGCCGAGGTTCATGCGGAGCAGGCCGAGCATGGAAAGCCCGGCGGCGCGGGCCGGCGGTGGCAGGGCCGCGCCCGTTTCGCCCTCGACCGGGGCGAGGAGGCGCGCGCCAAGGGGGATGCGGCCGCGGAGGTACCAGTACCAGCCGAGGCGGATGGCGGTGCGCAGGCCGTCGGCGGGGCGGCCGGCGGCGTCACGCCAGGCGATGGCGGCGAGGATGTCCTCGAGGCGGCGGTCGAAGAGGCCGCCGCGGTGGACGGCGGCGGCGCGGTTCTCGTGCTCGGCCACGAAGGCGTCAACCCAGGCGGCGTGACCGTCGCGGGCGGCGGCGAGGGCGGCGGGATCCTCGGCGAGGCGTTCGGCGGCGAAGGCGCGGACGGTTTCGAGCATGCGGAAGCGGGTTTCGCCGCCGGGGCCGGGTTCGCGGCGGAGGAGGCTGTGGCTGGCGAGGCGGTCGAGGTCCTGGGGGAGGGCTGCGCCGGCGGCCGCGGCGTCGGCGGCGGTCCAGGGAGCGTGGAAGACGGAGAGGCGGCGGAAGGCGGAGCGTTCCGGCAGGGCGAGGAGTTCGTCGCTCCAGGCGATGGCGGCCTCGATGGACTGATGGCGGCCGGGCAGGTCGCGGGGGCCGCCGGAGAGCAGGGCGATGCGCTCGTCGAGGCGGGCGAGGATGGCGGCGGGCGGGAGGAAGCGGGTGCGGGCGGCGGCGAGTTCGATGGCGAGGGGCAGGCCATCGAGGTG
>JBJTKE010000052.1:0-5667 GCA_046096285.1 Chloroflexota bacterium | reverse complement strand
CCAACGCCGGCAACATCTATTCGTGGGATCCGACCACCCTCGCGCCGAGCGCAACCCCGGTCTGCACCTCCACCGACGCCAACTTCAAGTCCGCCTACGGCGTCTACGTCGACGGCGACAGCACGAGCGGCACGATCTGGATCACTTCCGCCGCCAACGCCGCCGCCGTCTGGAAGTTCAAGATCGGCACGGACACGGCGCCGGTCAAGGTCTGGCAGACCCTCGGCACCACCGGACGGGCCATCGTCAAGGGGCCAGGCGGCTTGCTCTACGGCGCCCTCGAGGGCAGCAACCTTGTCGTGGCGCTCGACCCGGCGGTCGCCGACTCCGGCAGCCTGCCGTCCACCACCACCGTCGCGAACCTGAGCGTCCCCAAGCCTTTCGGCCTCATCTTCGACGGCGACACCATGTACGTGAACAACTCCCAGGACTCAAAAATCTACCGGTACAACGTGACGCTGGACAACGCCAACGTGCCCAGCATCTCCCTCGTCTGCGAATACCTCTACAGCGTCGTGGGCACGTTCTTCATCGGGCGCGACCCCGAGGGCAACATCCTGAGCCCCTTCTGGGGCGCAACCCGCCCGCAGGACGGGGTCGTGAAGATAACAATCTGAGTCCTGACCCGCGCGCCGGGGCAGGATCGGGAGCCCGCTCCCGGCCGCCCCGGACGCCGATCATCACGGACGCCGCCCGCGCCTTCGCGGCGCGGGCGGCGCATCCATGTCCGGTCCGAGCCCCCGCTCCCGGACCCGCACGTCGACACATCCGCGCAACCGCCAACCCTTCCCGATCCGGCCACCACCGGCGTTCCTGCAACCGGTCGCCAGCGACCCGGAGCTCATCCCCGGGCTTTCCCCGCCCACCCGGACAGGATTCGAACCTGCCGTTTTCACCTCACCGGCGGCCCTTGTCCGCGATGCCCGGAACCGCCGCTTTCCACCCTCAACGCGGCCAAAAGCCCTTCTTCCGCCTCAGCGGGGAGGGGGAGGAGAGGACTGCCGAGGGATGAGCAGGACCTCCCACTTCCCGGATTCGACAGCACTTCTGGCGGCTGATAGAGTCACCGGCCGGCGACGGCGCGGACCCGGCGCGCGCGATTCCCACGGTCATGGTCGAGGAGTGCGGCATGGACCCAACGGCGCTCGATCGCCTGGCCCGCCTGCTTGCAGGGCGGCAGTCACGGCGCAGCGGTCTCCGGGCCGTGTTGGGCGTGAGCGGCCTGTTCGGCATCGCGCTCCCCGGCGGCGGCGCCCGGCCGGCGGTTGCGGCCCCCGCCTCCTCCCGGAAGCCCCGCGCCGAGGGCCCCTGCGGCGACGGCGGCCGGGCGGCCAACACCTGCGCCACCGACCGCCAGTGCTGCACCCGCGTCTGCAACCTCCGCGCGGGCCGCGGGAACACGGACGGGATGGGCCGCTGCCGCTGCCTCAAGTGCGGCAAGCCCTGCCACATGGACCGGAACTGCTGCGGCGGCCGCGCCTGCGTCGCCGGCATCTGCGGCGGATCGAAGCCGAAGCCGCCCCCGCCCCCGCCGCCGGTCTGCACGCCGATCGTCTGCCCGGATTGCGCGTTCACGGCCATCCAGGCCGCGATCGACGCGGCCGATCCCGGCGCGACCATCGGCATCGCGCCCGGAACCTACGTCGAGAACCTCGTCATCGCCAGGGACCTCGTCCTCGCCGGATGCCCGACCGCAACGGTCATCGATGCCGGGAACTGGTCCGGCCCCACCATCACGATCACCGGCGGCCCGACCGTCGAACTCGTCGACCTGGTGATCGATGGCTCCCCCGGCGCATCCTGGCCGCAGCCCGGCCTGAACGGCGGCGGGATCACCTGCGACGGCAACCTGATCCTGAGCGGCGCAACCCTCGTCACCCACGGGGCCCACGTCTCCCTTCCCCCGGGGGGCTGCGTCAGCCTGGGGACGAACGCCACGCTGACCATGAACGACCAGGCGACCATCGCCGAATGCGCGGCCGACACCTACGGAGGGGGCGGGGTCTCCGCCTCGCAGGGCAACACCGTCACCATGAACGACGCTTCGGCGATCCGTGACTGCCGCTCCGCGAATTCGTCCAGCGGCGGCATCGGCATGTACATCGGCACGCTCATCATGAACGGCACGGCGACCATCGCCGGGAACACGGCGGGGAACGGCGGCGGCGGCCTGCGGGCATCGCTCTCGACCGTGACCCTCAACGGCCAGAGTTCGATTACCGGCAACACGGCGACATCCGGCGACGGCGGCGGCATCTCCGCCGAGGACACCACGGTGGAGCTCAACGACAGCGCCAGCATCAGCGGCAACACGGCGGGGGCGTCCGGCGGCGGCGTCCTGCTGACGAACACCAGCATCCCCTCCGCGCTCACGCTGACCGGCACGGCCACCATCACCGGCAACGGGGCCGCAAGCGGCGGCGGCGTCTACTCGAACCAGCCGTCGAACACCCTGTCCGCCCCGGCCGGCTCCATTACCGGCAACACCCCCGACCAGTGCGCCGGCAGCGGGATCAGTTGCCCGTAGCGCGGCCCGGCGCGAACTGCAATCCAGGCATGACGAAGCCCGGCCAGCGAACCGGCCGGGCTTCCTGGCTTCTACGGCCCGTAGCGCGGCGCGGCGCTACGCCTCGAACGGCGGGAAGGTCTGCGGGGCCAACTGGTCGATGGTCCGCTTCGCCCAGTCGCCGCGGTTGACGTTGGCCCACATCCGCTCGCCGGCGGCCTGCAAGTCCGTCGCCAGTTTCGCCATGTCCACGCCGGGAATCCGGCGGTCCTGCATCCGGATGTGGCCGTCGATGATCACGGTGTGCAGGTCCTCCGCCTGCGAGGAGTAGACCAGGTTGCGGATGGGATCGCGCAGCGGGGCCATGAACAGCGACCCGGCCTCCCACAGCAGCAGGTCCGCCTTCGCGCCGGCGGCGATCCGCCCGAGATCCTCGCGCCCCATCGCCTTCGCGCCGCCGATGGTCGCCGAGTTGAAGACGTCGGCCGCCGTCGCCACCTCGGTCTGCCGGTCCACGATCTTGCTCACCACCGCCGTGTAGCGCATCCCCTCGATCATGCTCTGCGGGCAGGTGTCGGTGCCGAGCGTCATGTTCACCCCGCGCGCCAGGTAGCGCGCGTAGGACTCCATCGCGATGCCCCGCCGGGCGAACACCCACACGCAGTGGGCCACGTTGGCCCCGGTGTCCGCCAGGATGCCGATGTCGTCCCCGGGCCAGTTCGTCCACGTTCCCGGCGCCAGGATGATGCAGTGGCCGAGGATCACGTCCGGCCCGAGGAAGCCCATGTCCCGCAGCCACTCGATCGGCGTCTTGCCGTGGCGGCGGGTCATTTCGAGGAACTCGTTCACCGACTGCGACGCGTGAAGGGCGAGCGGCACGCCCATCCGGGTCGCCGCGTCGCGGGATTTCCGCAGCAGGTCCTCGGTGCAGGTATCCACCTGCGAGGGCGAGAGGAACCCGGTGATGCGGCCGTCCTGCGCGCCGGAGGTGCGCTCGATGAAGTCGATCGCCTTCTTCATGTTGGCGAGACCGGCTTCCTCGTTCCATTCGTACTTCACGGCCTTGCCGTCGTCGGTGTACCACCGGCCCGAGCGGTAGCCGAGGCCCATGCACAGCCGCATCCCGACCTTGCCGGCCTCCTCGATGGCCCAGTCGCCGTAACTGCCGATCTCCATCACCGTCGTGGTGCCGGTCCGCAGCAGTTCCGCCATCGAGTAGGCGAGGCAGGCCCGCGCGCCCTCGTCGTCCATCGCCAGCGAGCGCACCGGCAGGTACTCGAACAACCCGGAGAGGTAGAACTGCCGCCGCCCCATGTCCTCCACGAACGACTTGTCCAGCGGCGACTCGTACAGGTGGGCGTGGGTGTTGACGAAGCCCGGCGTAACCAGCATCCCGGTCCCGTCCAGCACCTCGTCCACCGGTTCCCGGAAACTGCCCGCCGGGCCGACGTGGACGATGCTGTTCCCCTCGGTAACGACCACGCCATCCTTCAGGTAGCGATGGCCGCCGTGCTGCCACGCGATGATGTGCGAGGCGTCGATCCGCCGCCGGGTCATGGGGTTCCTCCTGCCGATCCTCTCGCCAACGCCCGTGCTGGCGCCGTGGCCGTGGCCGTCGCCGGTACCGTTGCCGCGGCCATCTTCGCATGATGCCGCCGCGCCCCGGACGGCTCACCGCGATCTCATCATCATGTCAGGGGAACATCACCGGCCTTTCCCGAAGCGCTCATCCGGCCGTCGTACCGTGCGGGTCAGGAGATCGCCGCAGCAGGGAGTCCCGTCATGCCCGCATCGTCCCTCGACCGTCTCGCCGGAACGGTCACCCGCCGCCAGGTCGCCGCCGCCGCGGCCGCCGCCTGCGCCATGCTCGCCGCCGGCAGGGCCGGGCGCGGCGTCCGGGCCGAAATCACGCCCGTCTGCCCGCCCTGCGCCCCGGGCGAGGTCTGCGTCGACGGCGTCTGCCTGATCGCCGTCGAGGACGGCTGCGAGGCGTTCGGTTGCCCCGAGGGTCTGGAGTGCGTCGAGGGCGTCTGCATCGAACCGCCGGACGACCCCATCCAACCCGCCGACCCGCCCGTTCGCCGCTGCAAACGCCGCCGCCGCCGCCGCCCGCGGCAGACTCCGGCGCCCGCCGCCGCGAGCGCGGCCTCGTGTCCGCGACGCGGCGAACGGACATCCCGCCCGTAAATCAGAAAATTCGTTCGGATACCCTCTTGACAAACCGGAAAAGATACGTACACTTGTTCTAGGCAAGCGGGACTCCCCGCCGGGGCCAACGGGACCTTCAGCCAGTCCGGTTTCCCCGCCTCCGCTCGCCGCCCCGCGCAACTACCGCCGCTCCCCGCTGGCGGAAGACGGACCGGCATGAAACCATCCAGGCCGTTCCGTCGTACATGCAGGTGACAGGGAGGCACGGTCCGCGCCGAATGGGCGGCCTCCGCGGGAACCCGGACCGATCCGGATGGACCGGGTTCCCCGCCTCGCTCGCCGAATCATGGCCCGCACCGTTCGCCGCCCCGCATCGTCCCGTCACCCGAGGAGGTTGACGCACATGCGCTTCTTCACCATCACCGCCGGCCGCAGGCTCGACCGCCTCGCCGCCCCGGTCACCACCTTCGCCATTCTCGCCGCCGTGCTCGGCTTCACGTTCGCCGTGAACGACCCCGCCGTCAGCGCGGAGTCCGCCGCCGCCTTCTCCGCCGTCCCCGGCGAGATCGGCTTCGTCCTCCCGGTCGATGTCCAGGGCGCCGTGCTCGGCGTGAGCGACGGGCGCCTCGCCATCATCGAAACCGCCGGCGACGGTCCGGTCGCCTTTCCGGTCGCCCTCGGCCTCTCCGTCACCCGTGGCGGTGTCGAGGTTCCGGTCGACGCCCTTCGCCCCGGCGACCGCATCGCCATGACGGTGGATGGCCGCACCGGTTCCGTCCTCCGGGCCGATGCCCGGCCCGCCGCCGCCCCGCCGTTCGCCCCGTCCGGCGAGGCCGCCCTGCTGGCCGCGCTCGGTCTCGCGGGCGGCGGCGTGGCGCTCGCCATTCGCCGGCGCTCGGCCCCGCTCCGCCTCGGTTCCGGCCGGCCCGCCTTCGCGCAGGCCGCCGCCAGGATCTGATTCCCGACGACCGCTTCCCGCGCCGACCCCTCCCCCGGCGCGATCCGCTCTCGGC
>JBJTKE010000051.1:0-1792 GCA_046096285.1 Chloroflexota bacterium | reverse complement strand
TCGTCGTCACCTTCTTCCTGACCGGCCGCGCCAAGACCCTGCCGCTGCTGATCTGGGGCAGGTTGTGGCGCGGCATCTCGCCGGAGATCAACGCCGCCGCGACGGTCATCATCGCCGTCTCGCTGGTGCTGGTGCTGGCGTCCTACTGGTTCACCCGCAAGTCCGACACCGCCTGACCGGGAGGTCGTGCACGAAATGGGCAGCGCAACGCTCCAACCCGGCGGCAGGTCCGCGGCCGTCCCCAGCATCGAACTCCGCAAGGTGCGCAAGACCTTCGGCGATTTCGTCGCCGTCGACGGGATCGATCTTTCCGTGGCGCAGGGGGAGTTCCTCACCCTGCTCGGCCCGTCCGGCTGCGGCAAGACCACCACGCTCCGGATGATCGGCGGCTTCGAACTCCCCACCGCGGGCGAGGTGCTGATCGACGGCGCCCAGATGGGCAACCTGCCCCCCTACCGCCGACCGGTCAACACCGTCTTTCAGAACTACGCGCTCTTCCCCCACCTCTCCGTCGGCCGCAACGTCTCCTACGGGCTCGAGATGTCTGGCGTGTCGAAGGGGGAGCGGGAACGCCGGGTGCGGGAGGCCCTCGACCTCGTGCGGCTTCCCCACGTCGAGGACCGCAAGCCCTCCGAGCTTTCCGGCGGCCTGCAGCAACGGGTCGCACTGGCCCGCGCACTGGTGAATCACCCCGCCGTCCTCCTGCTGGATGAACCGCTCGGCGCGCTCGACCTGAAACTCCGCAAGGCCAGGCAACTCGAACTCAAGCACCTCAACCGGGACGCCGGCGCCTCCTTCCTCCACCTCACCCCAGACCAGGAGGAGGCGCTCACCATGTCCGACCGGATCGCGGTGATGAGCGAGGGCCGCATCCTCCAACTCGGAACGCCGGAGGAGATCTACGAGCGCCCCCGCAGCCGGTTCGTCGCCGACTTCATCGGGCAAACCAACTTCATCGCCTGCGAGGCGCTTGGCCAGGAGGGCGCCTTCATCGCCTGCCGCGCCGCTGGCGGCGAGACGATCCGCGCCCGGGCCAGCGAGGGCGCACCCGCGAGCGGCCCGGTGACGCTTGCGGTACGGCCGGAAAAGCTGACTCTCGAGACGGATGCGCCACCCGCCGCCGCGGGCTGGAACCGGCTTGCCGGGACGCTCGTCGAGGCGATCTACCTCGGCACGCATACCCAGTTCGTCGTTGCGCTTCCCGGCGGCGGGCAGGCCACGGTCCACCGCCAGAACCGGATAATCGGGGACACGGAACCGCGGCCGGGCGAATCGCTGGCCGTGGTGTTCGATCCGGCGGGCGCGACGGTGCTGGCGGAGTAGGGGAGTCGATCCGGCGCCTGGCGCGCGGGGCGTGGCGCGGGAGAAGCGCGCCGAGCGCGCCCTGCTATCGGTCATGACACGAGAGGACGGCTCAGCATGAACGCGGAGATCCTCGGCACCATCGACGGCGCGCTCGCCTTCCTTGCCCCGCGCGCGGGCGAGGCCACCCGGCTCACGATGCAGTTGATCGCTGCGCCCAGCGAGAACCTGCCCGGCGACGAAACCGCGCCCGCCCGGGTCATGCGCGAGGCCATCGCCGCGTTCGGCCTGCCGCCCGCCCGCGAGTTCGCCAGTCAGCCGCACCGGCCCAACCTGATCGTGCGCATCGACGGCGCCCGCCCGGGCCGCCATCTGGCCCTCTGCGGCCACCTCGACACCAAGCCCGTCGGCGAGGCCGCCCACCTGTGGAACAGCGACCCATTCACCGGCACGATCGTGGGAGACCGGATGTATGGCCTCGGCTCCACCG
>JBJTKE010000050.1:0-10608 GCA_046096285.1 Chloroflexota bacterium | reverse complement strand
CAACGCCGTCATCGTCCTCCACGCCCTGACCGGCGACAGCCGCGCCACCGGCGACGGCGGATGGTGGGAACCGCTCATCGGCCCCGGCCTGGCCATCGACACCAACCGGGCCTTCGTCATCTGCTCCAACGTGCTGGGCGGATGCCAGGGAAGCACCGGCCCCGCCAGCCCGGACCCGCTCACCGGCCGCCCCTTCGCCATGCGCTTCCCGCTGATCACCATCGGCGACATGGTCAACGCCCAGCGAAAACTGGTCGAGGCGCTCGGGGTCACCCGGGTCGTCGCGGTCGGCGGCTCCATCGGCGGGTTCCAGGCTCTCGACTGGGCGACGCGCCACCCGGACATGGTGTCCGCCTCGGCGCCGCTGGCGGCGACCGGCGCGCTCGACCCGCAGGGCATCGCGATGAACGAGATCGGGCGCCGCGCCATCATGGCCGACCCCAACTGGCGCGGCGGCAACTACGCCGTCGAGGGCGTCGAGCCTCGCGACGGCCTCGCCATCGCCCGCATGGCCGGCATGGTGACCTACCACAGCAAGGAGAGCATGGAGGACCGGTTCGCCCGCAACCTCGCCACCCGGCCCAGCCTGTACGGGTCCTTCGGCCAGACCTTCGATGTCGAGGGATACCTGCACTACCACGGGGCCGCGCTCGTCAAGCGCTTCGACGCCAACGCGTACCTCTACCTTACCCGCGCGATGGACCAGTACGACGTCGCCCGCGACGGCGGCGAGGCCGCGTGGATCGGGCGCATCTCCGGGCCGGTGCTGCTCGCCGGCATCCGCTCCGACTGGCTCTTCCCGCCCGATCCCATCCGCGCGCTCGGCGAGCGGATCGCGGCGGCGGGCAAGCAGGTGGTCTACCGCGAACTCGACTCTCCCCACGGACACGACGCATTCCTGAAGGAGTGGGAGCAGATGGCCGATGTGCTCGGTCCGTTCATCAACGCCGTGCTGCCGGAGCCTTCCCGGTGAACGTGCAGGGCCACGATCTGCGGCCGCCCCGCGGCCCCAAGGACGACATGCCGCGCCCGGCGCAGGCCGGGATGACGCAGCCGTCGTTCACCATGGTTTCGACCGCTACCGCTTGAAGGAGAATCGACGCAATGGCCGATCAGGGATTCGAGACGCTCGCGCTGCACGCAGGCCAGGAGGCGGACCCCGTTACCGGGTCGCGCGCGGTGCCGATCTACCAGACCACCTCCTACGTGTTCAAGGACACCGACCATGCCGCCCGCCTGTTCGGGCTGCAGGAGTTCGGCAACATCTACACCCGGCTGATGAACCCGACCACCGACGTGCTCGAGAAGCGGGTCGCCGCGCTCGAGGGGGGCGTTGCCGC
The DNA here is from genome assembly GCA_046096285.1 of Chloroflexota bacterium. Classification (GTDB taxonomy): domain Bacteria; phylum Chloroflexota; class Chloroflexia; order Thermomicrobiales; family UBA6265; genus CADCWF01. The sequence goes on along the minus strand of JBJTKE010000050.1, from coordinate 9,268 downwards.
GCTGGCCTTCGCCTCTGGCCAGTCGGCGGAAACGCTCGCCATTCTCAACCTCGCCCGCGCCGGCGACGAGATCGTCTCCACCACCAGCCTCTACGGCGGCACCTACAACCTCTTCGCCCACACCCTCCCCCAGATGGGGATCAAGGTCAACTTCTGCGCGCCCACGCCGGAGGCGGTGGCCGCCGCCATCACCCCGAAGACCAAGGCGGTCTACTCCGAGACCATCGGGAACCCCGACCTGCTCACGCTCGACATCCGCGGGGTGGCGGACGTGGCTCACGCGGCGGGCGTGCCGCTGAACATCGACAACCCCATCCCCAGCCCCTACCTCGTGCAGCCGCTCAAGCACGGCGCGGACATCGTGGTCGCCTCGCTGACCAAGTTTCTCGGGGGCCACGGCAACAGCCTCGGCGGCATCGTGGTCGACGGCGGCTCCTTCGACTGGAAGGCCTCCGGCAAGTTCCCCGGTTTCACCGAGCCGGACCCGAGCTACCACGGCCTGGTCTACAGCGACGTCTTCAGCGTCGCCAACTTCGGGGCCAACATCGCCTCCCTCATCAAGCTTCGGGTGCAGGGCCTGCGCGACATCGGGCCGGCCATCTCTCCGTTCAACTCCTTCCTCATCCTGCAGGGCGTGGAGACCCTTCCGCTGCGCATGGAGCGCCACAGCCAGAACGCGATGGCCATCGCCCGCTACCTGCAGGACCACCCGAAGGTGTCCTGGGTCAACTACCCCGGCCTGCCGGGCCATCCCGCCTACGACCGCGCCCAGAAGTACTGGAACCGCGGCCTGTATGGCGCCATTCTCGGGTTCGGCATCAAGGGCGGGCTCGAGGCCGGAAGGGCCTTCATCAACCACACCAAGCTCTTTTCCCACCTCGCCAACATCGGCGACGCCAAGTCGCTGGTGATCCACCCGGCCAGCACCACCCACTCCCAGCTCGACGAGGCGGCCCAGATCTCGACCGGCGTCTCCCCGGATTACGTCCGGGTCTCGGTCGGCCTGGAAACGGTCAGCGACCTGATCGCCGATCTCGACCAGGCGCTCGCGCAGGCCTGACCAGCGGTCGGGAACCCAACGCGAAGGCCCGGGCCAACCGGCCCGGGCCTTTGCTTTCCAGCGTTCGCCGATCCGCTACGAGGAGCGCACCGTGGTGCTCTCGGCGAACCCGGATGCAGCCACGAACGGGCCATCGGTCGCGGGGGCCTGCTGCCTGCGCTCGCCGGTGTGCTCGATCCACTCCTCGCGGAACCATTGCGCCTGCCAGGGGACGGCGACGCGGTTCTTGTGCTCCTTGAAGTCCACCAGGAACAGCGGGATGCTGGACGGACCGATCGGATCGATCGCGGTCACCGTGCCGACCGCGCCGTCGAACCGCGCCTCCGGCCACGTCGTGTACATCACGCTGATGCCGACCACGCCACGCTTGTTCACGCCCTTCGGCATGTTGACCCGCACAACGTCTCCGACCTCGAACATCGCCATCGCTCTCACCTCACAAACCGCTTCACCCGCGGTGCGTGGCAGTATATCCGAGGCGAACGGGTCGGCATCGGCGGTTGACATCCGGGGTCCCGCGGAGAGCGGGCGGCAGGGAGGCTCATGGAGGACGTTTTCAGGTCGCAGTCGGACACCGGCTCCCACCCGCTCGCCGCCGCGGGACCGTTGCGGCGGATCACTTGCGTGAACCCGGCTGGCAGCATCACCGCGCGCGCCACGGCCCGGGGGGAGGCACAGGCAACCTGGAAAAGGCTGCCGGACCCGGCCATCCCGCGCTGGCACGAGTGGGGCATCCGGTTCGAGCGGGGGCCCGGCATGGTCACGATCGAGGTGGTCCCGCCGGACGATGCCGGGTTTGGCCCATCCGCCGGCCGCGCCCCGGAGTTCGCGATCGTACTCGAACTTCCCGGGGCGCCTGAACTTGAGCGGATCGCGCTGGATCTCGCTGCTGGCGCCATCGCGGTGGAAGACCTCGCGGCGGAACAACTCAGGGTGGTTGGCGCGGCCGCGACCATCGACGTTCGCGGGTTCCGGGGCGGGGCGGCGCTGAAGTCGGCCGCGGGCGGCATCCGCATCGCGGATTGCCACGGGACGATCCGGGCCGCCACGGACGCCGGGAGCATCAACGCCGCGGCCGGCAGCGGAACCCTCGAACTGGCCGCGGCCGCGGGCAGGATCGGCATCGAGGCCCGGCGCGGCGCCAGCGGCAGCGTGCGCGCGACGGCCAGCGCCGGCGGCATCGACATCGCCCTCGGGGCGGATGCCGACGCGACGCTGCGACTCCGGACCGCGGCAGGATCGCCCCGGGTGGACGGACTGCTTGCCGCGGCGGGCCGGAACGCCTGGGTCCTCGGTTCCGGCGAGGGTTTCTCGATCGAGGCGCAGGCGCGGGCGGGCAGGATCGTCGCCCGGGTCATCCCGCCCGGCGGCTGATGGAGTCCGGCTGACCGGCGCTGAAGACCTCGAAACAGACCTCGGCGAGTTGGCGCCGGGTGGCGACCGGCAGGGCGTCGAACGCAGGCAGCAGGCTCTCCGGGAGCGCCGCGCGGAGCCGCCACGTCATCCGGGCGTCCTCGCGGGCAAGGCGTTCCTCCTCGCCGGGGGTGGCGCTCCAGGCGAGGCATTCGGCGCGGACCGCGGCCGGATCGAGATCCTGCAGCCAGCGGGAGATCATTCCCAGCCCGGTGTCCTCGCGCGTCGTTCGTTGCAGTCGCCCGCCGGCGGCGACCGGGACCAGCCGGGCCGACGACGCGCCGCCCGCACCGGCCGCGGCGGTGGCGGGCGTCCGTGTTCGCCAGTAGCCGAGGACGATCAGCGCCACCCCGGCGGCCCTCGCGATGTAGAGGTACTGCGGCGATCCCAGCCGCGTCAGCGAGCCGCCGGCCGCCACCACCAGCGCACCGGCTCCAATCAGCAGGCAGCCGAGCATCCGGTTTCGCAGGGAGGGATCGCGGCGGAATTGCCAGGCCGACCAGAACGCCCCGCCCGCCAGCGCCAGCGTCCCGATGGCGTTGATCGACACGGCCAGCGCGACCAGCCCGGGCCCCTTATCGATGGCCCGCCAGCCATCCGCCGCCAGCCGGGACGGGTCAACCGGAGCGGCGAACACCGCGCTCGCGGCCAGCGCGGTGACCAGCAACGCCGCTCCCGGGGCAAACCGCCCGATCCGGTCCGCGGCGAGCAGGTAGAGTTCGCCCAGCGCCAGGTAGCCGACCACCAGCACGGCTCCCGCGAGGTAGTAGACGTGGACCATGGCGGGCGTCCAGCCCAAGACGGCTCCCGCCACCTCGGTCCCGGCGGCGACGGCGAACAGGGCGAAAGCGATGGTCCAGCAGATGCGGTCGGGCCGGGGCTTGCGCGCGGCGTCGAGCCCGACGACCACGGCGCACCCGAGGCTGATCGCGAAAGCCGCGGCGGGAAAGACGATCACGGCAGCGCAAACCCCTTGCTGCCCGCCACGCCCGCGGTCCGGGCGGCGGCAACTGGTACCCCGGGCAGGATTCGAACCTGCGGCCAATCGCTTAGAAGGCGACTGCTCTATCCCCTGAGCTACCGGGGCGTCGTCATCCGGGCAGGCGCAACGCGCCGCCGAAAGTATAGCCGCTGGCTGCGGCCGCCCCGGCGGTGGGAAGTGCCGCCGGGGCGGCCCGGGAGGGCGTCAGCCCGCGCGCGCTTGGGCCCGGTCCAGCCACCATGGCGCGATGTGGTCGGCCCGGGCGATCCACACGTCGCCCAGGTCGATCGCGGAATCGATCAGCCGGGCGATGGTCCGCGACGGCCCCGGGCGGCCGCTCACGAACGGGTGCAGCGTCAGGAACATCGCCTTGCCCTCGTCCCGCAGCACGTCGAGGTCATCGCGCAGGGCGTCGTAGGCGGCCTGCGGCGGCAGCACGTGGTCGACCGCCCAGGTGTAGTCGTCGAACCAGCGGCTTGGTGGCAGGTTCACCAGCGGCGGCAGCGAGGAGTCCGGCCGAAGCACGGTCGGCAGATCGCCGGTGGGTTCATCCATCACCCATCGCAGGCCCATCTGCTGGGCGATCCGGTGGGTGGAGGCGTCGTAGCGCCAGCCGGGGGTCTTGTGGCCGGCGGGCTCGACTCCGCCGATGCGGGCCAGCGTCTCGCGGGTGCGCTCCATGTCCTCGCGCTGTCCCGCCTCCCCGAGATGGATGTAGTAGCGATGGTCCCACGAGTGGATCGCGAGTTCGTGGCCATCATCCACCGCCCGGCGGACCAGCGCGGGCTCCTCCTCCGCTGCGCGGCCGACCCAGCAGAAGGTTGCGGGGACCCCGGCATCCCCCAGCAGGTCGAGCAGCCGGGCGGTTCCAAACGGGTCGTAGAGCGCCTGCGAGATCCAGTAGACGTCCTCGGGGGACCGGTAGTTCTTCTCGCCGTAGATGCCATCCACGTCGATGCTCACGCACAGCGCCGCGCGGTGCCCGGCGGGCCAGCGTCCCGCGATATCCCTGTCGCCCATTCGGCCGCTCCTTCCCGCGAGCGGTAGCCCGCGCGGGCCATCCCGGCCCCACATCGCGCACAATCCCCGGAGCATAGGTTCGCGGCAACGGGGCGTCAACGATCGGCGGCCGATTGCCGCGCACGCCCCCGGGAGATATTCAGCATGGCACGCGCCACCGAAGATCGGTTTCTTGGGGCACTGCTGGGTCTCGCCATCGGCGATGCGCTCGGGATGCCGCTCGCCGGTCTCTCGCGCGACGAGATCGCCGCCCGATACGGACCGATTCGAGGCTACCACCCCCTCGTCGACCCGGAGCGCGGCGATGTCGAGGCGGGCGAGGTCACCGAGGAAACAGAGACCGTGCTGGCCATCGCCGAGACGATGACGACCTCCGGCGGGGTGCTGGACCCCGAACTAGCCGGCCCACGGCTCGCCCACCTGGTCGCCACCGAATCCCGCCGCTGGTTCACCCCGCTCGCCGTGGAGGGCATCCTTCGCGCCGAGGCAGGGTTCGACTGCCAGCTCCCGCTCGACGAGGACGCGCCGCTTCCCGCCGACGTCCTCGTCCGCGGCGTGCCGATCGGCCTCGTGCACGCTGTCGGCGCCCTCGACCGGGAGGACCTGCTGGCCGACGCCGAAGCCGCCGTCAGGCTCTCCCACGGCAGCACCGCCGCCATTTCCGGCGTCGCCATGGTCGCCGCCATGACCCGCAACGCGGCGACCGGCGAAACCGCCCCCGGGGAATGGGCCGCATCGGCCGCCGGGCTGCTCGGCGGGGAGGTGGCCGAACAGGTGGCGTCCACCGTCGGCCGGTACGAGTCCGCCGCCTTGCCCGGGGCGCTCGACCGCGCCCTCGCCGCCGGCGGTGAAACCGGGCCGCTCTCGGCGGCCGTGCTGGCCGCGATCCGCGCCGACCGCTTCGAGGACGCCGTCTTCGCCATGACCGAGGCCGGGGGGCCAGCCGACACCGCCGGCGCGCTGGCGGGCGCGCTCGCCGGGGCCCGCTTCGGCTCCAGCGGCATCCCGCAGCCGCTGATCGACGACCTCGGCTGCCGCATCTACGTCAGTCTGGCGGCGCCCTGGCTGCTCAAGGCCGCCCGCCGTCGCGCGGGCTCGGTGATCGATCTGCTGCCGCGGTTCGACGGGCCCCGCCCGGACATGCCTCCCCGGGTCTGACCCGGACCCCGGCGCCGTTCGCTGGTCCGGTCAGTCGGTCGGGGCCGTCGGTGGCGGCGGCGGCCTGGACGAGCCGGGAGCGGCGGCGGCGGCGGTTTCGAGTTCGCGCCGGATGCGGTCGAGGTCCGCCAGAACCGAGCCGAGTTGGACCCACTCGCCGGACCGGTCGCCCAGCCGCATGGCGCCGGGGTCGTCCGCCACCGCGGCGCGGAACTGCGCTGCCTCGCGCAGCGCGCTGGCGAACGCCTCGTCCGGTTCCCCGGGCGGGCGGTCCATCTCCCCTGGACAGGCGCGCAGCGCCGCCGCTGCGGCGGTCATCAGGTCCGCGAGGCGCCCGTCGAACGCGCCCGCCGCGAGCCACCCCGGACCACCGGGGGCGGCGAGGGCTACCGCCTCCTCGACGGTGCGGATCACGCCGCGGCTCTGCATTCCGACCCGCTCGAGGGTTCGCACCTCGTAGCCCAGCCGGGCCACCGCCGGGCGCTCGCCCCGCGCCCAGATGTTGAAGCGGTGCGCATTTTCCGTGCGAAGCAGGGCCGTCTGGGCCGCGCGCAGCCGGGCGTCGCTGGCCCGGGCCGCCTCCAGCGGGGCGGCGGCCTCCCCCGGCGTCATGCCGGTCCTGATGGCGCTGGCGGCGCGGTCGAGCGCATCCGCGAGCGCGTCGGCGTGGCTCCGCGCGGCCGCGCGCGCCTCCCCCAGGAACGAGGGCGGCGCGAGCAGGAAGTTGACCGCCACCCCGACCGCCACGCCGATGATCGACTCCGCGATCCGGTGCCACGCGAAGCCCACCGAGGACTGCCCGCCGACGGCGACCACCAGCAGCGAACTCACCGCCACCTGCGTCACCGCGGCGGGCGCCAGCCGCAGCAGCGACCCGGTCATCAGCGAGAGCAGCACCACCAGCCCGATGCTCCAGGCGTTGACCCCGATCACCTGCAGCAGCATCACCGCGACTGTGACGCCGACCACGATGCCGAGCAACCGCTGAGACGCCGCCGAGAGCGAATCGGCGATCGTCACCTGCATGACCAGCAACGCGCCGAGCGGGGCAAGGTAGGGCGAGGGCACGCCCGGGATCAGGGAGCCCAGCCACCACGCGAGCGCGGTGGCGAACGCGGTCTTGATGACCCGTTCGCCGGCGCCCACGCGGCGCAGCCACGCAAGCGGCGCGGCGGTCATGCCCGGCCTCGCCGCCATGCCGCGATCAGAGCCCGCCGAGCCAGCCGAGGCGGGTTTCGCTGACGAACCCGAAATTGTAGAAGGAGAACTTCCGCACCCCGAAGGAGCGGGCCACCTGCACCTTCTCGAGGAGGTTGGCCGCGCTGGTCGTCCCCTGGGCGAGGATGCTCATGCCAGCCACCATCCGCCGCGGGTCCCCCATCAGCCCGAGCCCGAACTGGATCTCGGCGGCGACGGCCTGCGGATCCTGGAAGTAGGCGAGGGCGATGATCTCGTCGGCGGTCCCGGCCAGGGCGGCCAGGTCCATGCCCTCCAGCCAGGCGTGCTCGGAACCCCGCTGGAACGTCGAGGCGGTCAGCGCCAGCGTCGCCTGCGTGCCCGCCAGCGACCGCTCCCTGACCTCGGCCACCAGCGAGGTGACCGTCTCCAGGCGCATCCGCACGAAGGCGTAGAGGTCGGGCCAGTCGAGCAGGAGGGTGGCCGGGCCGTTATCCCCGGGCTGCCGGGCGGGCAGCATGGTCTCGTCGCGGAAGCGCTGCTCCAGCATGGCCGCCACCCGCCGCCGCAGGTCCGCGCCGTCGATGCCGGCATCGGCCGCCCGGCGCAGGCAGTGATCGCAGAAGCAGAGCCCCATCAGGAACTCGTCGACCGCCCCCCAGGTGATGCCGATCAACTCGTGATGGTGGCCGTGGTAGAGCCCGTGGTAGCCGGTGGATTCGAGGTCGATGGCGTCGACGTCGTGATTCTTCGCCACGTCGCGGACCAGCGCGACGAGGTACTCCCGCACGTCCGGGTTGGCCGGGCAGAGCGCCCAGGGGTAGAGATCGCCGAAGACGTTGCGCTCGGCGGCGTCCGGGCGGGCGTCGCCGATCTTCGAGTTGTGCAGGCCGACGGTCCAGGCCCGCAGCGTCATGCCCTCGCGATGGACGGCGTCGGCGGTGCGGTCGAGCACGTCGAGCAGGTGGTCGCGGTGGGTGACGACCGGGCGCAGCGTGGTGTCCCGGTACAGGGACTCGTCCGGCCGGAAGTAGACCGCCGAGCCGCCGCTGAGAAAGACCTTCTCCGAGGACCGCCGCGGCAGCACGAACTTGGCCGAGTGATAGGACGGGGTCAGGCTGAGGGCGTTGAGCCCCCACTCGCCGCTGGCCCGCTTCGCGGTCTCTTCGATGCCGCTGTCCAGGATGTCCCAGGGGTAGATCCAGAGCGCCCGCCGCTCTCCCGCCTCGTTCGCGCCAGCCATTGCCGCCTCCCGTAAACGCTCGTGCCGGTCGGCATTATCCCAAGATTGGCGCCGGTCAGAGGTTGAGGTCGAGCAATTCGGTCGGCGACCCGTCGCAGAACCCGCGATAGACGGCAATTCGCTGATCGAAGCCGATAGCGATGTCCGCGTAGCGCCCGGCTGAGGGTTCCGGGTAGTACACGAGTGAGCTGTTTCCATCCACCGACGGGTCTTCGGTCCTGACCGTGTAGTTGTCGCCCGCGTTGAGTGCGAACCCGAGAGCCAGCGGCTGCTGCCCGGAACCCGGGACCGTCATCAGATTCGCGGTGAACTGCGCGCTGCCCACATTCCTTATCTGCGTCTTTTCCGGTACTTCGTTGCACTTCAGGACCAACTCCACCTCGATGCCGAATGCGCTCGGCAGCGGCGTCGGCGTCAACGTGGGGGTGGCGGTCGGCACCGGCGTCCGCGTCGGGTCCGGCGTCCTCGTCGGCTTCGGCGTCGTGGTCGGCGTGGGCGTCCTGGTGGGCTGATTGCGCCGGTTGCGGCGGTTGTCCCGCTTCCTGCGGCCCGCGCCTCGGGTGGGCCGGACGGTCACCGTGACCGCCGGGGTCAGCATCCCTGGAAAGGCGAACCACAACCCGCGGCCGGCGGTGCCGGCCACGCAATACCCGACGTTTGGGTTCACGTACCCGACGCTGCACACCGCTCCTTCGCAGCAACGCATGAACATCGTGCAGGTGCCGCCGACGGGGATGCAGTAGGGCTGGGCGAACATCAGCCGATAGGCGGTGAACAGGCCGCCCATCGCGGCGATCGCCCCGAACACGCCGCGGCGAGGAACCCGCACTTCGTGCCAGGCCCTCACGATCCGGTCGAATCGTTCGCCGTCCATGCGGCTGCTCCGTCGCCCGCCGGGCGCTGCGCTAGCGGGTCCTCGCCGTGCCGAGCGTGGCGTCGATCTCGCCGGCGATCAGGGACCCGCAGTCCAGGTCCGCTCCGGCCTGCCGGATCGAGGCCCGCACGCACGCGGAGAAGGTCATCCCGTCCTCCGCGGACAGGTTCCGCGTCTCCTCCGCCGACCGCTTGCGGTCGTTGCGGTGGCGGCGGTGGTGCTTGCCCTTGCCGGCCTTCTCGTCCCCGCTGCTGGCGAGTTCGCGCGACCCGGACGCCTTGCCGGTTCCGGCCTGGCCGGCCTGCCCGCTGGCGGCCTGCTGGCTGCTGCGGTTGTTCCCGC
>JBJTKE010000049.1:0-1961 GCA_046096285.1 Chloroflexota bacterium | reverse complement strand
CGGCGCGCCATCCTACATCGTGTAGGGGGTCATGCAGGAGATGGCGTCCATCCGGATCATGCCGGCAGCCGGCGGCGGCCGACGGCGATTCCGGCGACCGAGCGGGCGGGCGGCGGTCCCGGCCATCACGGCGGCGGGGCCGCGGGCCTGCGTCACGCCCGGGCTGTGAAGTTGGTCACTGCCGCCGCCCGCGGCGGTCCCTATCCTCGCTGGCAGGGATTACCGCCGGATGTTCCGGCGCCCGCCAGAGGAGGACCGCCCGATGACCGCTTCCCTCGTCGACCGACTCTCCCGCATGATGGCCGCCCCGGCCTCCCGCCGCGGCTTTCTCGCCGCCGCCACGACGCTGGCCACGACCGCCGCCACTCCCGCGCTCGCCTCCGCGGGCAAGGGCGCAGACCACGGACACGCCGACGCGGCGCGGCGGCGCGGCAACGGCGGCAACGGCGGCAACGGCGGCAACGCGGGCGCCTGCCGGGCCTCGGGAACCTGCTCCCGCGCGTCAGACTGCTGCTCCGGCCGCTGCGCCGGGCGGAACGGGCGCAAGCGCTGCCGCTGCCTCGGCGCCGGCGCGGCCTGCTCGAACCAGAAGGGCTGCTGCGCCGGGCTGGCCTGCACCTCCGGCGCCTGCCAGCCGGACACCGTGCCGACGCCGCCCCCGGCCCCGGCGCCCTCCTGCGACGTGTGCGCCAGCGGTTGCCGCTTTGCCTCGGTCGAGGCCGCGTGGGCCGGCACCCCCGACGGCGAGACGATCTCCATCGCGCCCGGACGGTGGCCCGCCGCGATCGCCATCGACCGCTCGATGACGCTGGAGGCCTGCGAGGGCCGCGACGGCGTCGTGCTGGAACCGCGCCGGGGCACGGCGCCGGTGCTCCACGCCCCCGCCAGCGCGCCCGCCGGACTTCATCTCGCGCTGGACGGGCTGACCTTCCGCCACGCCGCGCCAACCGGCGAGCCGCTGGTCCGGCTGGAGGCCGCGGCCGTCACGGCGGCGATCTCGGGCTGCCGGTTCGACCTCGCCGAGTTCGGCGTGGCGATCCATGGCGACGGCTGCGACGTGACCGTCTCGCGCTCGGTCTTCACCGGCGCCGGCGCCCTGACGGAGTTCGGCGCGGGGGTGACCATGATCACCAATCGCGGCTCGCTCGCCATCGGCGGCTCCACCTTCGCCGCCTGCGCGACCGGCGTGGCCGCGGAGTTCGGCGACGCGGGAACGGTGACTGTCGACACCACGCAGATCACCGGCTGCGGCACCGGACTCGATGTCTCTGGAAGCGATGGGGCCAACCTCACGGCTGCCATCAGCGGCTGCCAGTTCACCGGGAACGCCAACCGGGGCATCACCCTGCAGGGCGGCAGCGCCACGGTGACGGACTGCACGATCGGCGACAATGGCGGACCCGAGGCCTTCACCGGAGGCGTCACCGCCCACGACACCGACCTGTCGATCGTCGGGTCGCTGATCACCGGGAACACCGGCAGGCATGGCGGCATCCGGGTCTCCACCGACGGCCGCCCGGCCAGCCTGACGCTCGCGCAGGATGTGCTGATCTCCGCGAACACCGCCACGGACTTCGGCGGCGGGCTGGCGCTGGTGGCGGGAGACCACCCGGTGCAGCTGCGCGTGCCGGGCGGGAATGTGGCGATCACCGGCAACAGCGCACCCCGCGCCAGCGGCGTGGCGGTGGTCTGGTCCGACCGCGCGGGGGTGTCGGTGAGCGGGATCAGCACCCGGAACGTGACCGGCAACACGCCGGGGATGCAGTGCATGAGCTCCCGCAACGAGGGACGGGCGTTCTCCGAGGTGGCGACCTGCGTCTTCGGGTTCTGACCCGTAGCGTCGCGATGCTCCGCCACGTGCCCCCTCCCCCGCTGCGGCGGGAGAGGGGCTTTTCGTGGCGGAGCCGGGCGGCGAGGGCTGCGGGCGGACGGGCATGGCCGGGGCAGAACCTGTCCGGGCA
>JBJTKE010000048.1:0-3465 GCA_046096285.1 Chloroflexota bacterium | reverse complement strand
ACGATCCCCCCGCCCGCGGCCGCCGTCGCCGCGGCGCAGCCCGCGTCGGCTGATGCCGCGCGCCCGGAGCCGGCTGACCTCCCGCCCCACCCTCGGCCCGGCCGCACCCCTGCCGCCCAACCGGGATGCTGGCGCGGGCGGCGGCCGGGTCCTCTGATCCGCCGCCGGACCCGCGGCCTCCGCGCCGGTGTATCAGCACCGCGGCCTCCGCGCTCTGCTTGCACGGAAGGCCGGAATGCTCCGGCGACCACAGCCACTATCACGAAAGGACCGCACTCCATGAACGCCGAACTCTCTACCCCGGCCGAACTCTCCCGCCGGTCGATGATGCGGCTCGGTTCCGCCGCCGCCATCGCCGGATTGCTCGGATTCGCCACCCTCGGCAACGCTGGCGCCCAGGCAGGCGCCGCCGGCGACGACTCCACCGCCGACGAGAACGAGACCAACGACACCACCAGCGACGACGGCGCCAACGACTCCACCAACGACGACAACGACGGTAACGACGACAACGGCGCCGACGACTCCACCAGCGACGACAACGGCAACGACGACTCCGGCGCCGGTGGCGACAGCGCAAATGGCCTCCTCGGCCGCCGCGGCCGTGGCCGCGGCCGCGGCAGGAGCGGCGGCGGTTCGGGAGACGCGGGCGGCGGCGACAGCCGCGGCCGCGGGCGTGGGCGCGGCCGTGGCCGCGGCGACCGTGGCTAGGTAGCCGCTGGCCTGCGCCTCGTCGCGCAACTCGTTGCGCGGCCCCGGGGGAACTCCCTCCCCCGGGGCCGCACCCGTTCCCCGGGCACGTCGACGCTGCCGGTAGCCCGGTGCAGCCGCGCAGGCTGGGTGGTCAGCCAGAATGTCCTTCACACGGCCCCGGCGGGAAGCGGGCGCCGGCGCCGGACCAGCACCCTTCGGGCGCATGTATCACCGCACGGCCGCATGCGCTCTGCTCTGGTGAAGGGACGATCTCGGGTCCCGGTCGCGTGTTTCGACAGTGAGGAATCAACGATGAACGAGGAATTCCAGGCCCGGCCTTCGGTCAGCCGCCGGACGGTGGTTCGGCTCGGTTCCGCCTCCGCGCTCGCCGGCCTGCTCGGCTTCTCCACGCTGCGCGCCGCCTCGGCCAGCGACGACCCCGCCAGCGTGGACTCGGTCGACACCGCCGACTCGGTCGACAGCATCGACACGGTGGATTCGGTCGACAGCGTGGACAGCGCCGACACCGCGGATGAGCCCGCCGACGGCGGCGTCACCGACCCCGCCGACCCCGATCCCATCAGTGGCCTGGTCGACCGGAGCGGCCGCAAGCGCGAGCGCGGCAAACTCGGGTTGGGCAAGGGCAAGGGCAAGGGCAAGTCCGGCGGCAAGGGCAAGGCCAAACCCCGCGCCCGGGCCTAGCTCGCCAGCCCCGCGCTGGAAGCGAGACACCTCGACATCCAGTCTGCGGCCCCGGTGGAGGCACTGCTCCACCGGGGCCGCGCCGTCGTGGGGGCGTGCCTCGTCATGCCGCCGCCGCCGGGTAGTTGCCGCCACGGCGGCGCGGACCATCGGATGACGCACACAATTGCGGAGCATCGCAGGGTGGTGCATACGGCCGCCACGGCCGGGGTCGAAAGCGCGGACCCGGCCCAACCGCAGGGGCGTGTGGCTGACTTTGCGCGCTCTCCCGTGGTGGTGGGATGTTCTGATGCCCCCACGTGCGGAACGTGGGTAAGGGAGCACCCGTGAACGACGAACTCCAGAACCAGGTCCAGGATCAGCCGTCGATCGGCCGCCGTGCCGTCGTCCGCCTCGGCTCCGCCTCCGCGCTTGCCGGCCTGCTCGGCTTCACCAGCCTGCGCGCCGCCTCCGCCAGCGAGGGTTCCGCCGACTCGGTCGACTCGGTCGATTCCGTCGATTCCGCCGACACCACCGATGATGGTGGTTCCACCCCCCTCTCCAAGGGTGGGCGCGGGCGCGGCGCTGCCAGCACGGGCAAGGGCAAGATCGTCGCCAAGGGCAAGGCTGGCGGTCGCGGCTAGTCCCGTTCCGGCCACGGTCAGCGCCCCTCGGGGCGCGGGACAGCGGCCAGCGAAGCGGCCCCGGGGAGCGATCCCCGGGGCCGCGCTCGTGCTTCCGCCCCCCGGCCGCCGCGGGATCGGGCCGTCGTGCCGCCCCCACCTGTTCCCATCGGGTCCCGCGGCGTATCCTGCCCCCGGCTTCGCACCCGATCCCGGAAGGACCGCATGGGCAGCACGCTACGATCGCTCGCGGCCATGACCGCCGCCAACCTCAAGATGAGCGTCCGCAACCGGACCGCGCTCTTCTGGAACCTCGCCTTTCCCGCCCTCTTCATCGTCATCTTCGGCGCCGTGCTCAGCCGCGGCCTGCAGGTCGAGTTCCACGTCGGCCTCGTCGAACCCCTCGGCCCCTACGGCGAGCGGGTCGCCGCCCTGATGGCATCGAACGACGCCTTCACCCTCTCTCGCGGGGCCGAGGCTCCGGAACTCGCCGCCCTCGCCGGGGGCGAGCGCGATGTGGTCCTCCTCTTTCCCCCCGCCGCGGGGGGCCGCCCGGCCGTCACCCGCGACGACACCCCCGCGGTCCACCCCACCGCTGCCGTCGCCGTCGGCGCGGTCCGCGAGATGCTGATTGCCGCCTCCGGCGGCGAACTCCCCGTCGCCATCGAGGAACGCCGCGGCGCCGCTCAGGACATCACCTTCATGGACGCCTTCCTGCCCGGCATCATCGCCATGAGCCTCATGAACTCCGGCATCATCGGCCTCTCCACCGCCTTCGTGAACTACCGCGAGCGCGGCATCCTCCGCCGCATCAAGGTCACCCCGTTCCCGCTCGCCAGTTTCATCCTCGCCCGGGTGCTCTCCCAGGTCATCATGGCCGTGCTGCAGTCGGTCGTGCTGCTCGCGCTCGCGACCCTGCTCTTCGGCTTTCACTGGCGCGGCAACCCCGCCTCCGTCCTCATCGCCATCGTCATCGGCGCACTGGCCTTCCTCGCCATCGGCTTTGCCATCTCCGGCATCTCCCCGAACGCCGAGACCGCCGCCTCCTACGCCAACCTGCTCACCTTCCCGATGCTCTTCCTCTCCGGCATCTTCTTCAGCCTCGAAAATGCCCCCGCCTGGCTGCGCCCCATCACCAGGATCCTGCCGCTCCCCTACCTGGTCGACGCCCTCCGCGGCCTCATGACCCACGGCCGCGGCCTCGGCGCAGTCTGGCCCGATCTTGTCGTCCTGCTCGCCGTCTTCGTCGCCGCGTTCGCCATCGCCATCCGCTTCTTCCGCTGGGACGCCCGCCCCTCCTGACCCCCCGTTCGCCAACCCGCGATCCCGCGGCCCCGCGTTCCCGCTGCGGACACGCCCAGCGAACTCGATCCTCACCTGATCCGGCGATGTTTCCGCCCGGATGGTCCCCTCATCCCTGCCCGCGCAACAGGCCGCCTCGCCCGTGCGTTACGGGGCGGGCGTCGCC
>JBJTKE010000047.1:0-5141 GCA_046096285.1 Chloroflexota bacterium | reverse complement strand
TGCTGGGGCGGACTGGCCCAACCCCGCGCATGCCGGACGAGCGTGCACCGGGGTCGAGACCGGCCGATTTTGCCCCCGTCCCGCCCCCAGGACGGCCGCCTCCCGGGCCGCACTTCCGGTCCGCCAGCCGCTCCCTGCCGCCGGGTTGACCGCCCGCCAGCAGGTGATGCACGCGCCCTCCGGGCCGGCGCGGCAGCGGTCCCTCCTCCGGCGCCGAAGGGACCGGACGCCACCTGGCCCGCTGGCGCCGAAGGTCCGCGGGGGCGTGCTGCAGCCCGCGCCGCCCGAAGCGCCATCCCGTCGCCACAATCCGGCGCCGGCCAGGCCGCGAGTCACATCCGGAGAACACTACGTTATGTGTCACCGCCTTGCAATTCATCTATGCTAACATTCGCCGCGCTGTCCGCGTTGCCACTCCCGGGCTGCGGCTCCCCCGGAGAAGCGCCATGCTTGCGACACGACTCGACTCCATCGCCCGGTCGCTCGCCGCGAGAACGTCGCGGAGGACTGGCCTCGCCGCCGCGGTGGCCGCCGTGGCCGCCGCCTCGTCGCGGGATGCCGCGAACGCGGCCCCGGCCGGCGCAGGCCCGGGGCGCGACGCCGACTGCTGGTCCGGCCGCGACATCGCACCCTGCATCACCGGCGCGGCGGGATGCGCCCGCTGCACCCGCAGCCTCGACCCGGTGTGCCGGGCCAATGCCTGCGTGGCGGGTTCCTGGGAGTACCAAAAGGTGTTTGGCAAGCGCGGCGCCGGCCAGAACAAGTTCCGGGACCCCGAGGGCGTCTTTCTCTCCTCGGATGCCCTCACCGCCTGGGTGGCCGACACCGAAAACCACCGCATTTCCATCTGGACCCGGCCCGGCGTGGCGTCCCGGGCCTGGGGGTATTCCAGCAGTTTCGGCGTCTACGGCTCCGGACCCGGGGCGTTTGCCTACCCGACCGGCGTCTTCATCTCCGCGGATGGCCGCACGGCCTGGGTCGCTGACAACGTGAACTCACGGGTGTCGGTCTGGACCCGGCCGGACACCACCTCGCGGGACTGGTCCTTCCGCACCACCTTCGGTTCGGCCGGCAGCGGCGACTTCAACCTCCGGTTTCCCGAGGACATCGCCGCCTCCACGGACGGCCTGACCGTCTGGGTGGCCGACACCCGCAACCACCGCGTCACCGTCTGGACCCGGCCCGCCACGGACTCCGACCAGTGGACGTTCGCGGCCCGCATCGGTTCCCGCGGCCGCGGCAACAACGACTTCCGCCTGCCGGAAAGCGTCGCCGTCTCGCCGGACTCGCTCACGATCTGGGTAGCCGACACCCGCAATCACCGGGTGTCCATCTGGTCCCGGCCCGACGACCGCTCCACCGCCTGGCGCCCGGTCGCCCGGTTCGGCACGCGCGGCGTCGGCGCGGCGAACTTCGAGGCGCCCCGCAGCATCGCCGTCTCCCCCGACACCCTCTCCGCCTGGATCGCCGACGACGGCAACCATCGGGTGTCGGTCTGGACCCGCGCCGACCGCGGGTCGAACGCCTGGTCGCCCGCCGCCCGGTTCGGCTCCCCAACCCCCGGCGCCCGCTTCCTCGACGCCCCGAACGGCGTCGCCATCTCCCCGGACTCCCTGACGGTCGTCGTGGCCGATCTCCGCAAGAGCCGCATCTCGACCTGGATCCGTTCCTGACCGGCGCCCGCAGCCCCACCGGCGCGGCGTCCCGCCGGCGTCTCCCGCGCAGTCCGGCAACCCCGTATCCTTCCTCCGCGCGGCCCCCGCCGCCGGGAAGGATCCTCGATGTCCGCAGCCGAACCGGCCGAAAGTGGAGCCCTCCGCCCGCTCCACCGGGACCGCAATTTCGCCCTGTTCTGGGCAGGACAGACCCTCTCCGCGCTCGGCGACGCCTTTGGGCTGATCGCCGTTCCCCTGCTCGTCCTCGAGATCACCGGCTCGCTCGCCATGATGGGCCTGGTGACCGCCCTGCACGGCGTCGGCAGCCTCATCGCCGGCATCTTCGGCGGCCCCATCGTCGACCGCGCCGACCGCCGCAAGTTGATGATCCGCTGCGACCTCGCCCGCTTCGTCCTCTACCTGTTGATCCCCCTCGGCTGGCTGCTGTTCGGGCCACAGCTCTGGCTGGTCTTCGCGGTGACCGTCCTCGGCGCAGGCCTCCAGATGGTTTTCGGCATCGGCTACATCACCGCCGTCGCCAACCTCGTCGACCGCTCCCGCATCACCGAGGCCAACGGCCGCCTCGGCGCATCCTACTCGCTCGCCTTCGCCCTCGGCCCGGTGCTGGCCGGGCTCGTCGCCAGCCGCTTCGGCGCGGCCGCCGCCATCGGCGTCGACGCCTTCACCTTCCTTGCCTCCGCCGCCAGCCTCGGCATGATCCAGCTCCGGCGCGCGGCTGCGGTCCGCCCCGAGGACGACGGCGGCCGCCGCCAGGAGTTCCTCGCCGGCGTGACGTTCCTCTTCGCCACCCCCCTCTTCCGCTGGCTGACCTTCATCACCGGCGGCATGGCCTTCTTCGCGACCGGCATCCACGATCTGCTCATCTACTACGTCAAGCAGGACCTCGCGCAGCCGCCGCAGGTGGTCGGGCTGGTCTTCGGGGTCGCCAGCATCGGGGCCATCGCCTCCGGCCTGCTGCTGGCCCGGATGCGCCGCTCCCTTGGCTACGGCGTCTGCTACGTTGGCGGCCTCCTGCTGCAGGGCGCCGCCCTGCTGCTGATCGGGGTCGCTCCCGCCGTCGCCATCATCGCCGCGCTGGCCACCGTCTCCGCCTTCGGCGACGCCACCCGCGGCATGCTGACCATGACGCTCCGCCAGGAACTGACCCCCGACCACCTGCTCGGCCGGGTCACCGCGGCCTTCTGGACCATTTTCAGCGTCCCCGGCCCGCTGGGCGCCCTTGCGCTGACCCAGTTCGGCGAACGGGTGGGCACCCCGGTCGCGCTGAGCGTGGCCGGCGCCTTCGTGGCGGCGCTCGGCATCCTCGCCCTCTTCAGCCCGATGAACGCCCGCGAACCCCTGCACGCCCGGCCCGCCGAGTGACCGGCGCCAGCCATCCGCGGGCCCCATACTGCCCTGCAATCCGCCGCTCCGGCCGCGTCCCGGGAGGTTCCCGATGCCCACTGCCCTGCTCGTGATCGACGTTCAAACCGGCCTCATCGCCTCCGCCTGGCGCGGGGAGGAGGTGCTCGCCCGCATCAACGGGCTCATCTCCCGCGCCCGCGAGGCGGGAGCGCCCGTCCTCTACATCCAGCACGACGGCGGCGCGGAGGACGCCCGCTGGAACTGGGTCGGCTCCGAGGCCTGGATGCTCCATCCCGGGCTGCTGCCGCCCCGCGACGGCGAACCCGTCATCCACAAGGCCGCCTGCGACGCATTCTGGCGCACCCCCCTGCACGGCCTGCTGACCGGCCACGGCGCGGACCGCCTCGTCATCGCAGGCCTCCAGACGCAGTTCTGCATCGACACCACCTGCCGCAGCGCCGTCGCTCTCGGCTACCCCGTCTCCCTCGCCGCCGATGCCCACACCACCGACGACGCTCCCCACCTCACCGCCGACCGGATCGTCGCCCACCACAACGCCCTGCTTCACGGCTTCGGCAACGACGACGCCAGCATCACCGTGGAGGATGCGACGGAGATCCTGTTCGCCGGATGACCGGGAGCGCTCCCACGCCGGTCGCACCCGTGGCGCGGGCGACGGCAAACGGTGGCAGCATCGGAGGTTGACGCCCCGTGGCCCCGGAGGCTCAGGCCGGTCCGGCTCAACCCCGGACAGTGTCGGAATTGGCCGTCTCCGGCCCGCGGCAGCCCTCGCGGGCAAACCCCGGAACCCCCGCATTTCGCCCCCACGTGATGCAAAGCCCCTCTCCCTCGCACAGGGGAGGACTCGGGGTGAGGGCAGTGGCACTGGCCAGCCCAGCCCAGCCCGGACATTCAGAGCTGTCCGGGCATGAAGCCCGGTCCCGTCCCACCGCCGCCCGGCCACCGCGCCGCCGCGAGCTCCCGCGCCCGCGCCAGCAGCAGGTAATCCGGTTCCAGCCGGTCGCGCACCTCGGCGAGGAGGCCGTCGTCGAGATCGGCGGCGGCGAGGCGATGCTCCGGGGCGGTCCGGTTGGCGCGGGGCGCGGGGCCGATGGGCGGCCAGCCGAACGCACGGGCCAGGGTTTCCAGGTCCCGGTCGAGCGTGTCCGCGACGCCCAGCCAGGCCGTCTCCTCCAGCCGCGACAGCGCGAGGCCGAGCATCGGGGCGATGGCCGCGCGGTCCAGCGCCGCCCCGCGCGCCGGGAGGAACCCGCGCGGCGCGCCGCCGAGGTAGAGGCACTGCGCCGGCAGCGTGAACCGGAAGAAGCGGGAGCCCGGATCGCGGGCGAGGCTCGCGAAGGAGCGTTCCGCCACCTCGCGGCGCAGGGCCGGGGACGCCTCCCACGGCATCCCGAGCGCGATCCGCATCCGCTGGAAGCTGTAGAGCGAGAGCAGTCGCTCCAGCGGATCGCGCAGCACCGTCCCGATCCGCCAGCCGCCGGGAAGGGCCGCCGCATCGTCCCACCGCACATGGCCGCCCGCCACCAGCGCGGCCTCCAGGCAAGCCAGCCCGGGCGCCTCGCCTGCCGCGTCGCCCCCGGCGAACCAGCAGCATCGCCCGCGCGTCGCCTGCGCCGCCTCCAGCGCCCGCCGCACCGAGGAACCCGCCGTCTTCGGGATATGCATGAAGAACAGGCGGTGCGGGGCTCCGGCGGCTTCGTGCTCCGCGTCCACCTACACCCGCACCTTCGGCACGCCGCCGGGCCGGGGCTTGCGCATCCAGATGCCGTGGCGGCCAGGCCCGTAGTAGTTGGCGGCGGGGCCGGCGTCGAGGTACCCGTTCCGCTCGTAGAGGGCCTGCGCGGCGGGGTTGTCGGCTTCGACCATCAGCACCATGTCGCCGACGGGCAGAGCGGCCTCGATGGCGGCCAGCAGCGCCGTCGCCACCCCCTGCCGCCGCCAGCCGGGATCCACCGCGATGTTGACCACCCGGCTGTTCCCCTCGTGCCAGTCGCCGATGGCGCAGCCAGCGACCGCTCCCTCCCGCCGCGCCACCAGGAACCGGACCCACGGCAACGAGCGCATCAGGGCGAGAGTTGCCGGAGGTGGCGCGGCTGCAGG
>JBJTKE010000046.1:0-3437 GCA_046096285.1 Chloroflexota bacterium | reverse complement strand
CCACCGTCTTGAACACCTGCCCCCCGTGCGCCTCCACCGCCGCCCGCAGCACCTCGTCGTGCTCCCGCAACGCCGCCGCCATCCCCGCCGGCTCCCGCTCCCACAGCCGGGTGCTCCCCTCGATGTCCGTGAACAGGAAGTGCAGTTCGGCCACGCCGCCCGGTTCCTCGCGCCGCCGCAGGCGAGCGCCTGCCCGGCCCGGAGTCTAGCCGCTCCCGGCGGCCCACGCCCCGCGACGGGCCGCCGGGAGCGGGGAGGGGAGGCAAGGGGAACCCGCCCGGTGACGGCCGACGTTACACTGACGCGGCACAGATCACCGACAATGGCGTCCGGGATGCGTTCATCGGGAGGATCGCGATCATGGAGGACGACGTCTCCGACGGGCTCGCCCGCCGCTTCGCCATCAGGCGCGGCGCGATCGCGGCGATGTCCGGGTTGCTCGCGGCGGTCGCTGGCGCCGCCGGACGGTCGGACGCCGTGGCGGCGACCTGCGCCGCGCCCGGTGGGTCCTGCGGCGTGGGCAAGCCATGCTGCGCGGGCGCGACCTGCGCCTCGGGAAGCTGCCGGTGCACCGGCGCCCTCACGAATTGCGGCGGCAAGTGCGTCAGCACCGGCACGGATCGCAGCCACTGCGGCAAGTGCAACAACCGGTGCGCGACCAACCTCTCCTGCGCCAGTGGGGTGTGTTGCGCGACCGGGCGGGTCAGTTGCGCCGGGAGGTGCTGCGGCGCCGGCGACGGCTGCGTGCCCGCCCGTGACGGGGCTGCCGCGACCTGCTGCGCCGAACAGAAGATCCACGTGCTCTGCCCGCGGGCGAACATCGTCACCAACCCCGAGACGGGCCGCGTCTTCTGCGACATGGACGTCAGCCGGCTCCGCGCCCTGAAGCAGATCTGCTGCCCCGGGGATTCCATCTGCTCGCGGGACGGCGTGTGCTGCATCGACACCGCCACCAACCGGAGCGTCGCCTGCGACGCCAAGGGCGCGTGCCCATTCCGCGGCCCGGTCGTGTGGACGCCGCCCAAGCGCGGCGGCTAGGGAATGGCCGTTGTCCGAACGACACGCCGGGCCGGGACGCCCGGGCCGCCTCGTTCCCCAGGACCCCGCAGGACCCCGCCGATGAAGAACGGCAGACCGCAGGGGACGTATCCAGAGGGTGGGGGCCAACCCGGCAACCGAATGCCGGACTGACCAGCGCTCAGCCAGCGGTTCCCGACGGTCCGGGCCACCACGCAGCGGCTTCCGCGACGACCACCTCACGGCCTCGTTGCCTGCCCTGCGAAAGGGCGTCCCGGAAGCCCCGCTCGCCGCACAGTTCTCGCGCCCGGGAGGCGGCGCGCCATCGCCCCTCCCGGTAGACCGGGGCGATCGGAATCCCGGTCTGGCGGCGCAATTCGGCCGCTGCGCCGAGGAGGCGGGCGGCGAGGATTCCCGCTTGCCCGGCAGCGGCGGCCGCGGCCAATCCCTCGAGAATCACGGCCTCGGTTCCCGGTTCGCCGGTTTCGCGGGCCCGCTCGAGGCCGCGGAACAGGTAGCCGGCTGCTTCCTCCGGCTGCGACCAGGCCGATGCGTGGCCGAGCACCGCGAGTTCGTTCGCGAGACTTCCGAAGTCGCCAAGTTCCTCGCGCATCGTCATCGCGCGGCGGAGCAGGGCAGTCGCCCCCTCGAGGTCGCCCTGGAGGCTGGCGGCCTCGCCGAGGTTGGCGAGCGTGTCGGCGATCCTGCCCTGGTCGCCAATGGTCTCCCACGCGGCGAGCCCCTCCTCCCACAGCACGACGGCGCGGTCGACGTGGCCCTGCTGGAACACGAGCGTACCAAGGCTGGTCACGCATGCCGCCAGGCCGCCGACGTCGCCCAACCGCCGCAGGATCGCCACCGACTCCTCCAGTCGCGCCTCGGCCGCCGCCGCATCCCCGGAGGTGGCCGCGACGATGCCCAGATTCGCGAGGGCGTAGGCCTCGCCCTGCTCGTCGCCCGCGGCGCGGCTCACCGCGAGCACCCGCTCCTGGAGGTCGGTGGCCCGGGCCAGTTCGCCACGGGCCTGGGCAATCCGGCCGAGACCCATCAGCGCGCTGGTCAGGCGCTCGGCATGGCCCGAGACCTCGGCGAATTCGACCGCCCGGCTGAACCACGCCGTCGCGGCGGGGCCGTCCCGCTGGCACTCGGCAAGGTTCGCGGCGGCGTTCAGGAGATCCGCCTGCAGGGCTGGTTCCAGATCGCCGGCATCGGCGGCCGCGATCAGTGTTTCCAGGGCCGACCGGCCCTCCCGGTACATGCCGCGCACGCGCCAGAACCGGCCGAGCGCCGCACCCAGACGGGCCGCCGCGGTCACGTCCCGGGCGCCCAGCCAACCGAGCGCCGCCCGCAGATTGGCCTGCTCGTCGGCCATCCGGGTCAGCGAGGCCACATCGTCCGCGGTGCCCCAGGCCGCCGCGGCCTGCTCGGCCAGTTCGAGACTCCAGCGGGCGTGCCGCTCGCGCACCGCGTCCTGCCCGGGGTCCGCCGCGAGAATGCCCTCCGCGTACTCGCGGATCGTCTCCAGCATCGTGACCCGCTCGCCGCTAGCGCCGGGAACGAGCCGGATCAGGCTCTGCTCGGCCAGCGCGGCCGTGCCGTCGAACGGATCAGCGCAGACCTCCCCCGGACCCGGACCCGGCGCGACCGCCTCGATTGCCTCCAGCGACGCCCCGCCGTGGAAGACCGCCAGCCGCCCGTACAGAGCGCGCTCGCCCGGCGGCAGCAGGTCCACGCTCCAGGCGATGGCGTCGCGCATCGTCCGCTGGCGGGCGGGCAGGTCGCGCGCGCCGCCGGTCAGCAGCGGCAGCCGCTCGCCGAGACGCGCCAGCAACTGGACGGGCGAGAGCATCCGGGTGCGCGCCGCGGCCAGTTCGATCGCCAGCGGCAGGCCATCCAACGCCCGGCAGATCGCCGCGATCGCCGCCATCCCGTCCTCGTCCGCCGCGAACCCCGGGTTGATCGCCCGCGCCCGCGCCCCGAACAGGTCCACCGCCGCGTTCTCCCCGGGTCTCCACTGCCCGCCCCCCTTGCGCTCCGGCGCCGCGAGCGGCTCCACCGGGTACTCCCGTTCCGCGCGCACCCGCAACGGGGCCCGGCTCGTGGCCATCACCCGCACCCCGGGCGCCCCCGCGATCAGCCCCGCGATGAGCTTCGCCGCCCCGGGCAGATGCTCCACGTTGTCCAGCACGAGCAGCGTTTCCCGCTCTTTCAGCCGCTGCCGCAGCGCCGCCTCCGGCTCTTCCCCATCCAGTTGCGCCGCCGCTCCGGGCTGCATCGCCTCCAGGATGGCCGGCGCCACCTCCCCGGCCGTCTCCACCGCCGCCAGTTCCACCAGCCACGTCCCGTCGGCGTACCGGTCCATCACCTCCGCCGCCGCCTGCTGGGCCAGCCGCGTCTTGCCCACCCCCCCGGGACCCGTC
>JBJTKE010000045.1:0-1358 GCA_046096285.1 Chloroflexota bacterium | reverse complement strand
GGCCGCGGGGACGCCGGTGGTGGCCGGGGCCGGGGACGGGCAGTCGGCGAGCCTGGGCGCGGGGGTGACCGGGCCGGGCCGGGCGTTCGTCAACATCGGCACGGCGATCGCGGGCGGGGTGGTGAGCCCGCGGTACCAGACCGATCTCGCCTTCCGCACCTGCTGCGGGGCCGTGCCGGACTCCTACGTGCTGGAATCGGTGCTGCGAGGGGGCACCCAGACGATGACCTGGTTCATGGACCACTTCGCGGACCCGGCGCTGGGCCGCGACGCCTTCGCGGCCTACGAGGAGGCGGCCCGCGGCCTGCCGCCGGGGGCGGACGGCCTGATGCTGGTACCCTACTGGAACAATGTGATGAACCCGTACTGGGACCCCGCGGCCAGCGGGCTGGTGATGGGCTGGACGGTGGCGCATCGCCGCCATCACCTGTACCGGGCGATCATGGAGGGGATTGCCTACGAGCACCGGTTGGCGGTCGAGGCGATCGCGGCGGCCTCGGGGGAACCAGTGCGGGAGCATGTGCTGCTAGGCGGCGGCGCCCGCAGCCCGCTGTGGCGGCAGATCATGACCGACGTGCTGGACGCGCCCGCGGCGCTGGCGCGGTCGGCGGATGCGACGAATCTGGGTGCGGCGATCCTTGCGGCGACGGGAGCGGGCTGGTTCGCGGACGTGCCCGAGGCGGCTCGGGCGATGACCGGGGAAACCGTGCGTCACCGGCCGGATGCGGCCACGGCCGCGCAGTACGACGCCCTTTTCCGGGAGGTGTACCGGCCGTTGTTCCCGGCGGTGCGGCCGCTGATGGACCGGCTCGCGGAACTGACGGGGGCGTGAGCGGGGCGCGGGCTACTCGCCGGCGGCGATGCGGAGCATGGAGCGGGCGCACTCCTCGTCGGTGACGAGGACGTCGATGAGGCCGGCGCGGATCGCGCCGACGCTGGGCAGGGCCTTGGCGCCGCTGTAGCCGACGCCGATCTTGAGAGGAACGGCGCGCATCACCTCGGCGGGCACGGCGATGGTGCGCTCGCCGATCTCGAGGGAGCAGGGGGAGCCGTCGAGGCGGAAATAGGCGCCGCAGATGTCGCCGACGGCGCCCTGGTCGTGGATGAATTCGAGGTCGGCGTCGTTGAGGTAGCCGGCGCGGTAGAGGCCGGAGGCCTCGGTGACCGCGCCGACGGAGTAGAGCGAGACCGAGGCGCGCTTGGCCATTTCCAGGGTCTTGCGGATGTGCTGGTCGCGCAGGAGGCCGATGCGGACGGCGGCGTCGGTGACGACCATCGGGGCGTGGAGGTAGTAGACGCGGGCGCCGAGGGTGCGGCCGAGCCGTCCGGCGACCTGGGCGCCGTCGATGTCGGGGGGC
>JBJTKE010000044.1:0-2251 GCA_046096285.1 Chloroflexota bacterium | reverse complement strand
GGCTCGTCTACGGGGTCTACCTCCACTCCCGGTCGCGGCGCGTGCCGCGCCAGCCGCGCAGCGACCGGGAGTGGAGGGAGTCCCCGGAGACGAGCCCGGTGCAGAGCGCCGCCGCCTCCTTAGGGTCCCAGAGCCAGACTGACCCCCAGGCCCGGTAGGCCCAGACCGACCCGAGGATGAGCATCAGGGTCAGCGCCGGAAAGCCGACCGTCACCGCGCGGTAGCCGAGGTCGTCGAGCAGGTCCGGGCTCGGCAGCCAGGAGATGTTCCGTCCCTCGGCCACCAGGTAGAGCACGGCGGCTCCGAACGCGACCGCGAAGGTGGCGTAGGCGAGGATGCCCATCGAGACGTGCGCGGTCATCAGCGGCAGGTTCTGCAACGCGGGGATGAGCGGATCGACCTCGCGCAGCGACACCGGAAGCGACCACACGTACCCAGCCATCGCCAGCGCAATCGGCATCACGATGGTGCCGACCTGCTTGACCCCGTACCAGCGCTCGAAGAGCAGGTAGAGCAGCACGACGAGGAAAATGAAGGTCTTGGAAAACTCGTACATGTTCGAGAGCGGGAGGCGGCCGGCGGCCAGCGAGCGAAGCAGGATCGACAGCCCCTGGAACACCACCGAGAACCAGGCCAGCATGGTGGCGTAGCGGCCGAAGGCCTCCATCGAGGCGTGGCCGTCGCCGGCGGAGAAGGTGGCTCCCTCGGGCGTGGCGAGCGCGGCGGAGCGGCCCCGCATCCAGCCGAAGGCATAGAGCAGGTAGCAGAGGGTCGAGGCGGCGAGCGCGATCGATGCCGCCGCGAAACAGTAGAACGCGAGCCGAACCAGTCCTTCCATCGGGCGACGTCCCCTGTGCGTGATCTAGCGGGCGTTGAGCGTCGCGGTCTGCCCCGCGGCGCCGGGGGCGGGCAGGGCTTCCTGCCCCGCCTGCCCCTCGTTCCCGTTCCGGTCGGTTCGTGCGGCCGCGATGCCGAGGCCGCGTTCGAGATGCGCGATCAGATCGTCGAATGCGCGCTGGCCGCTCCAGTCGCGCCGGGCCAGCGGAGCCAGCGTCAGGGTCGCTCCGGCAGGGCCGGGGGCGAGGATGCCTCGCACCCGCCGGTGCGGGAAATAGAACGACATGGCGAGCCCGCCGAGCAAGGCGGCGGTCGCGGCGAGAAAGATCGGGATGCCGGGATTGCGGGCGACCTGCAGCACGGTGAAGCGCTTTTCCCGCACGAAGGTCAGGTCGTAGCCGCCCATGCGGACGGTCTGTCCCTGGTCGATGCGGGACTCGATCGGCTGATCGGGACCGGAGAGCCCGTTGAGCGGCCGCAACTGCAGGTACATCTGGCCCGGCCGCAACCCGATTTCGTCGAGTTCGGGGGCGTTGCCCGGATTGCCGTCCGGCGCGATCACGGTCAACTGGAGGCCGGCGGGGGGGATGTCGAGGACGGCGGCGGGGGCGTCCGGGTTGACCTTCGAGCGGTAGGGACCGAGGGGCATCAGTTCGTCCATCAGGAGGTTGCCCGCAGGGTCGGCCATCTGGATGCGCACTGCCTGCCCGAACCCGGACTGGTAGATCACGAGGTCGCGGTAGGTCATCGGGTTGTTGACGGTGATCGAGCCGCGCGCCGCTTCCTGCCCGCCCGCAAGGATGGTCAGGTCGCTCCGGTACTCCATGGGAATCCCGGTTTCGCGGTACTCCTCGCTGAAATCGTCGACCCGGATGCTGAGGTCGGTGCCATGCAGCACGGGCCGGGTCACCCCCTCCGGCACGACGAACTCCAGTTCGCGGAAGCCAAAGCGGCCGCCGACGATCG
Organism: Chloroflexota bacterium; assembly: GCA_046096285.1. Taxonomy (GTDB): domain Bacteria; phylum Chloroflexota; class Chloroflexia; order Thermomicrobiales; family UBA6265; genus CADCWF01. The sequence continues at coordinate 448 of JBJTKE010000044.1, read as the reverse complement.
CGCCCACCAGCACGAGGATAAGCCCGAGATGGAAGGGGAACGTGCCGAGTTTCCCCCAGCTGTAGCGGTCCGCGTAAACGTGCTGCTCGCCGTTGCGCTCGGCCGACATGGCGCGGTAGCCGGCGGACCTGAGCGCGATCTGGACCCGGCCCGCGAAGGCCTCCGCCGTTTCGCCGGCGGGCGCGGTGAAGGCCGCGATCCGCTCGGCGTTGCGGAGGAAGCCGTGGGTGGTCGCGACTGTGGGCCGGGCGATGGAGGCCCAGATGCCCGGCGCCCGGTTGATGGTGCAAATGCAGATCGCCACCGCGATCAGGGTCAGCAGTCCCAGGAACGGCAGCGAGCGGAAAACCTCCCAGGCGTACCACCGCTCGACGAGGCCAGCGGTGACGGGGAGATGGTCGGCGACCCATCGCGGGAAGGAACTGCCGCGCAGGGTTCCGGCAAGCAC
>JBJTKE010000043.1:0-5628 GCA_046096285.1 Chloroflexota bacterium | reverse complement strand
GATCGGGGCGCCGTCCGGGCCGGTCGGGAGTTCGCCCGGGATGCGGTTGAGCGACGGGCTGCCGAGACACCGCGCGACGCAGGCGGTTACCGGCCGGGTGTAGACATCGAGCGGCGCCCCGATCTGCTGCACCTCGCCGTCGCGCATGACGACGAGCCGGTCGGAGAGGGTCATCGCCTCGGCCTGGTCGTGGGTGACGTAGACGACCGTTCCCTCGATCCGCTCGAACAGCAACTTCAGTTCGGCCCGCTTCTGGGTGCGCAACTGGGCGTAGAGGTTGGAGAGCGGCTCGACGAGCAGGAAGGCCTTGGGGTTGCGGGTGAGGGCGCGGCCCAGCGCGACCCGTTGCCGCTGCCCGCCGGAGAGATCCTTCGGGCGGCGGTCGAGGAGCGGGGCGATGTCGAGCATCCGCGCCGCCTCGGCCACCCGTTGCTCGATGGCGGCGCGGTCGAGGCCGCGCACCTTCAGCCCGAAGCCGATGTTGTCGCGGACGGTCATGTGGGGGTAGAGCGCGTAGGACTGGAAGACCATCGCGATGTCGCGGGCGCCGGACGCGACGGCATTGACGACGCGGCCGTCGATGCTGATGAGCCCCTCGCTGGGGTCCTCGAGCCCGGCCAGCATGTTCAGGGTAGTGGACTTGCCGCAGCCGCTGGGACCGACCAGCGTGAGCAGTTCCCGGTCGTGGACGGTGAGGTTGAGGTCGCGGACCACGGTATGGCCGCCGAACCGCTTGCTGATCCGGTCGAAGACGATCTCCGCCATGCCGATGTCTACCCCTTGACGGCGCCGAACGTGAGCCCGCGGACGAGATACCGCTGCGCGGCGGCGGCGAAGATGAGCACCGGCACCACCATGATGGTGCCGATGGCGGTCATGTCGCCCCAGCGCAGGAACTGGTCGGAAATGAAGCCCGCGACCACCACCGGGATGGTCTTGGCGTTGAAGGAGGTGAGGATCGAGGCGTAGAGCAACTCGTTCCAGCAGTAGATGAAGGCGAAAACCGAGGTGACGGCCAGTCCCGGCAGGGCGAGCGGCAGGACCACCTGCCGGAAGCGCTGCCACAGCGAGCAGCCGTCGACGATGGCGGCCTTCTCGATGTCGGCGGGCAGGTCCTGGAAGAAGCCGAGCATCAGCCAGATGACGAACGGCAGGCCATAGGCGACGTAGGTGAGGATCAGGGCGGCATGGGTGTCCCCGAGGTGCAGCCGCTTGACGATGACGTAGTAGGGGATGGCCGTGGTCACCGGCGGAAAGATGCGGGTGACCAGGATCCAGACCAGCAGCGCTTGCCGGATGCGGAAGCTGAGGTAGGTCTTGGACAGGCTGTAGGCGGCGAGGGAGCCGAGGAAGGTGGTCAGCGCGGTGGCGACGACGGCGACCAGCAGGCTGTTGGCGAAGGCTTTCGCGACGCCGGGCGTGGCCAGCGCCGAGCGGTAGTTGTCGAGGGTGAAGCGGGTCGGCACGATCACCGGCGGCGAGGTGGCGGCGTCGGCCGGCATTTTCACCGAGGTGGTCACCAGCCAGTAGACCGGGAAGGCGATGACGGTCAGGATCACCACGATCGCCAGGCCGAAGAGGATGCGGACGGCGAGCGGCCTGCCGGGCGCGGGGGGAACCATCGGAACCGGGGAAGCGGCAGCGTCCATGTGACTACTCCGGCCGCTGGATCTTGCGGATGAAGTACAGGGAGATCAGGAAGATGCCGGCCAGGAAGACCCACGACATGGCGCTGGCCTGGCCGATCTGGAAGAAGCGGAAGCCGGTCTGGTAGATCAGCATGGAGAGCAGTTCGGTGGTCTGCCCGGGGCCGCCGTAGGTCATGGTGAACACGATGTCGAAGACCTTGAAGGCGTCCATGATGCGCAGCAGGAGCAGCACCATGATGACCGGCTTGAGCAGCGGCAGCGTGATGCGGAAGAAGATCTGCCACGGACTGGCGCCATCGACGCGGGCGGCCTTGTAGAGATCGACGGGCAGGGACTGGATGCCCGCGGCGAGGACGAAGGCGACGACCGGCAGGTTCTGCCAGATCTCCACGGTGATGACCGCGGGCAGCGCCTGCGTGGGAGAACCCAGCCACTCCTGTGGGCCGATGCCGACAAAGCCGAGGACGTAGTTCACGACGCCGTAGCTCGAGTGATAGAGGGTGCGCCAGAGGACGCCGGCGACGACCGGGGCGATCATCAGCGGGAAGAGCATGACGGTGCGGATGAGCCCCATCGCCTTGACGTCGGAGGTGGCGAGCATGGCCAGTCCCATGCCCAGCACGAACTCGACCAGCACCGCGAAGAAGACGAAGATGAGGGTGACCTTGAGGCTGTTGATGAAGGCGGGGTTGGCCAGGAGTTGCTGGTAGTTCAGCCCGCCGACCCAGACCGCCTTGCTGTTCGGGATGGTCTGGTTCCAGCTGTGCAGGCTGAGCCAGAAGGAGTAGATCAGGGGATAGACCGAGGTCAGGCACAGGAACAGCACCGCGGGCAGCAGGAAGATGACCGACACGATGCGGTCGGCGCGGTGGCTCTGCCGCAGCACGGGAACCGGAGCCGCGGCCGCGGCGAACGCGGTCTGCGTGGTCATCGCGGCGGTCGGCACGGGGTGGCTCACGGGGCGCTCCGGCCGGCGAAACGAATGGATGCCGCGCTACTCGGCGTACTTCCAGGTCGGCGGCGCCTGGGCGATGACGGTCTTCCAGTTGGCGGCGACGTCGTCGAGCGCCTGCTGGGCGGACTTCTGGTCGCTCATCGCGGCCGAGAGGCCCTCGGCGAGGCCGATGAAGAGTTCGAGCCACTGCGGCAGGCCCGGGGTGAAGGGGCGCCCGACGTCGTAGGCCTCGACGACGGCGGAGAGGTAGGGCTGCGCGTCGAGGGTGGCGGGATCGGTCCAGGCGCTCTTGCGCGGGCTCTCCTCGTTGAACTCGCCGAGCAGGCGGAGGGCGTTGTCGGCCCCGGTGCAGTAGGCGATGTAATCGAAGGCGGCCTCGGCGTTCTGCGAGGTGTTGAAGATCGCGAAGTTGTGCTGGGTGAAGTTGCCGGTGCCGTTCTCGGGGTACTTCGCGACCGACCACTTGCCGGCAACCTTCGAGGCCTCGGGGTCCTCGAGGCTCGGCAGGATGAAGCTGGCCCAGCCCTCGAGCACCGCCACGTCGCCGTTGAGGAACGCGTTGGAGGCGTCCGGGTTGTCCCAGGCGAGGATGCCCGGAGGCGCGTAGTTCTTCATCGCGTCGTAGAGCGCGGTGAGGGCCTTGACGCCGGTCTCGCTGTTGACGGTCGGCTCCCAGTCCTCGCTGAGGAGCGAGCCGCCCATCGACCAGAAGCGGGCCAGGAAGAGCTTGACGAGCTGGGCGGGCACGCCGGCGAAGCCGAGCCCGTACTTGCCCTCGGCGGTCTGCTCGCCGAGGACCTTTTCGTAGTCCGCCCAGGTGGTCGGGAACTCGGGGATGAGGTCGGTGCGGTAGAAGACCCAGGAAGCGCCGACGCGGATCGGCAGCCCGTAGCGGACGCCCTCCTGGCCGCCGATGACGCCCTCGCCGTACGTGTAGATCGGCTCGAAGAAGTTGTCCATGTCGTAGCCGCGGGCGGCGATCATGTCGTTGATCGGCATCAGCGACGGGTAGACGGTGTACTGGAACTCGATGTCGTTGCAGAAGAAGTCGTACTGCGGGGTGCCTGCCGCCAGGTCGGCCTGGAGCTTGGGCATGGTCTGCTCCCAGGGCTGGAAGTCCCACTCGACCTTGGCCCCGGTGGTCTCCTCGAACTCCCTGGCGAACTGCTCGACGGCGGCGTTCCAGGCGGTGCCGGCGAGGCCGAGGCCGCGGAGGGTGACCCCTTCGTAGCCCTTGTCCTGCGCGCGGGCGGACATCGGGATGCGATGCCCGAGCGCGCCTGCGCCGAGGCCCGCGCCCGCCAACTGGAGCATCCTTCTCCGGTTGAGCGAAAGGTTCGACATCTTCGATCTTTCCTTTCACGAGCGCGGCTGTGGCCGCGCCTTCTTCCCGGCGCGCCGCGCGGCGCGCCCCAGGGACCGAGGGTCAGTCCGCCATGTCGCGGCGCATGACGGCGTAGTCCGGTTCCATCGCCCGGTCCCACGGGAACATGGGGCGCTGAATCCGGCGGAAGGGAAGGTCGGTCAGGTGGTCGGAGCTCATGCCGGGGCTGTCGAGCAGGATGATCTCGTCGGCGATGCCCTCGTACCCGGCGCGGAACTGGATGTGGCTCTTCACCACCACGATGCGCGCCGCCGCCGGGTCGAGCCCGACCGCGCGGTACATGGCGGGATCGACGGTCATCACCGTGTTGCCGAGGACGAGCAGGTGGACGTTGCCGGCCTGGATCACCGCGCAGTCGCCCATGTCCATCTCGACGCCGGTGTAGCCGCCGCCGGCAAAGCGGAAGCGGGCCGGGCCGGCGAAGGTGACGACGCCCTCGATGCGAACCGGGCGGTTGTAGACGGTGTCGAGTTTGCCGCCGACCTCCAGCGCAACCTCCGCGCCGAGTCCGCCCGCGAGGCGATCGCGCACGCAGACATAGGCGGGTACGCCGGGATTCGCCGCGAGCAGGGCGGCGATGACCGCGGTGGCGTCGCCGGGAGAGCCGGCGCCGGTGCCGTCGGCGAGGTCGGAGAGGACCACCACGCCGGAGGGACGGGCAAGGGCCCGGCGGATAGCCTCGCCCACCGGGACGAGTTCCGTTGCCATGAACGCCTCGCGCTCGCTCCAGGCCTGCGCCGCCAGGTCGTGGGCTACCCGATCGGCGAGCGCGGGGTCGCCGTCCGCGACGACCACGGCGGCAAAGCCCATTTCGTCGATGTCCAGCCAGGGCTGCACGGTCAGCACGCAGGCGGCGAGCAGGCCGGGCAGCGACCGCTCGGCAGCGGCGGCGGCGTCCATCAGCCGCTGGAACGGGCCGGGAACATGGTGCATGTGGGTGGAGGCGGGGACGACCATCGGGATCTTGACGGCGGCCATGCATGGCCGCGCGCCCTCGCGGAGGATGCGCAGCAGCAGGGCCGCGCCGCGTTGCCCGGTATCGCGCTGATCGATGTGCGGCGAGGTGCGAAAGCCGACGATGGCGTCGGCCATGGCGACCATGCGGGCGGTGAGATTGGCGTGCAGATCGAGGGTGACCACGAGCGGAACGTCGCCGATGGCCTCGCGCGCGGCGGCGAGGATCGCGCCGTCGGGGTCGTCGTCGTCGTCGGCGACCATCGCGCCGTGGAGGGCGAGCAGCACGCCGTCGAGAGGCCCCGCGGCGCGCAGCCCGGCGGCGAGTTCGTCGCGGAGGAGGCGAACGGTGGCGCTTTCCACCGATCCGCCGGACATGGCGAAGGTGGCCAGCACCGGCACGATCTCGACGCCAGCGGGTTCCAGCACGTCGAGGAACCCCGCCATCTCGCAGTTGGTGTCCGCGGAGTTGACGCGGGCTTCCTCGCCGCGCCACAGGTGCCAGGCGGCGAAGTCGGCCAGCGTGGTGGGCTTCAGCGCGAAGGTGTTGGATTCCTGCTTGAGTTCGGCGATGGCTATGCGCATGGCGCGGTCTCCTCGGCGGGCGCGCGCCACGGCAGCAGGCGCAGCACCTCGCGGGCCTGCGAGACGAGCGGCTGGGGGTGGAAGCCGCCGGGGGTGAGGGC
>JBJTKE010000042.1:0-10870 GCA_046096285.1 Chloroflexota bacterium | reverse complement strand
GTATGCACGGCGTGAGGAGGGGGACTAGCGCAGTCTCACATCCTGCGCTAAACTGGTGTACGTACACCCGCAAAGCCAACCCCGCTGGCGTTGAACGTGGAGCGATTCAGCGGGAGTGGGGTTTGTGGCGGCGCCCATGATTCGGCGGGGAGAAGACCTTCCCGAGGCGGAAATCAGGATCATCGACCTGGGCGACGGCCCGGCGGCGGCGGCGGGATTGACGATCGCGGCCGCGGTCGAGATGTTCTTCGGGGACCTGAGGCTCGCTCCGCGCAGCAAGAAAACGTACCGCCACGGGGTGGAGAAGTTCCTGCGGCACCTTGCCCAGCATGAGGGGATCGACCCCGAGGCCGCACCGGTGACCGCGCTGACGGCGGAGCACGTCACCTCGTTCGCCGCGGTGATCGTGCCGCCGGACGTCCGCAGCCCGGAGGAGGTCTCCCGGATGCGGACCGCGCAGAACAACATCTCCGCCGTCCGCAAGTTCTGCGCCTACCTCGCGAGCTACGACCTGAACACCAACCTCTCCGGCGACCGCATCAAGACGCGGATCGCCGCGATGATGCCGCGGTTCACCCCGCCGCCGCCGGACGTGAAGCTCTCCGACCTCGAGCGGATCGTGCACCTCGTGGACCGGTTGCCACGCGAGGAGAAGGCGCATCTCGAGCTTCGGCGGATGAAGGTGCAGGCGATGATCCGGTTCCTGTTCCGCTCCGGGGTGCGGGTGTCGGAACTGTGCGCCTTGCGGCGGCGGGACATCGACCTGGAGGCGGGAACGGCCAACATCTACCGGGCGAAGGGCGGGAAAAGCCGAACGGTGCACTTCGACGCCGAGACCGCCGAGGCCCTCACGCGGTACTGGACCGAGCGCGGCGACCCGCCGCGCGGGTCAGGAACGCTCCCAGCCTTCAGCGGACGCGATAAACTGGGCGTGCCGGGATCGGCGATCAGCCCGCGCACGGTGGAGCACATCGTGGCCGGGCTGGCAGAACGGGCGGGCGTCGAGAGCGACGTGACGCCCCACTCCTTCCGCCACGGGTTGGCGACGGAACTGGTGCGCCGCCGGGTGCGCGAGTCGACCGTGCAGACGATCTTGGGCCATGCCTCTCCCGCGACCACGCGCATTTACGTCCACAAGACGGGCCTCGAGGTGGCCGAGGAGTATCAGGACGCCTTCGGACCCTACCGCGCCCCCAACGCCGCCCCGGCGGACTGACGCGATCCGCGCGCTCGTCATTGCGACGGCGGTCCTCCTGTTGCTTGCCGGGTGCAATACCGGCAAGGTGCGGGAGGCGGAGCGCGGCATGGAGCGCGACCTGGAAACGCCGCCGGTGCTGGCGATGGAGCAGGCCACGCGGCAGGCGGAGCGCTACTTCCCGGCGACGGCGACACCCACGCCGGCCCCGCCGCTCTACCCGTTCGTCGGGTTCCTGGGCGTGACGATGGCCGTCAACGGCGACGGGTCGCCGCAAGGCACGTTCGCCAGTTTCCCGACCGACATCGGCCCCATCTACGCATCGGTCGAACTCCACGCCGCGACGCAGGGGCAGATCATCACCGGGGTCTGGTCCGACCAGTGGGGCAATTACGTCAAGACCGAGGAGATCGAACTCGGCAGTTCCCTCGATCCGCAGTGGATCGCCTTCTCGCTGGACGTGACGCCGGACATCGCCCCGGGGCCATATGCCCTGTGGGTGTTCGCCGACGAGCGGCGGGTCGGGTCGATGACCTTCACCCTGACCGCACCCGGCAACCCGCCGATGATGTATCCGGACCTGCCGGAGGACCCGCAGGTCTCGGCGCCGCAACCGCAGGGCACGCAGCAGCCCGGCCAGCAGACGCCGACCCCGCAGCCGTGGGAGCAGCAACAGCACCAGCAACAGCAACAACAGCAGCAGCAGCAACAGGGGCAGCAGGGCGGTTGAAACCGCCGCGCCGGGGACCCGTTCCGGGTCGATGGGGCGGCTGGCCGGGGGCGGGAGGTTGTCACCCGGACGGGCACTCTATAGACTCCGGCGCATGCGGCCGAACGATGGGCGCATGAATTGGGAGGCCGTTGGGGAGGGAACGGATCATGAGAGACGAGGACATTTTCCCGGCAGCACTGGCGGAGTTCTTCGGTCCGCTGGCGCTGGTCTTCGCCGGCGCAGGGGCCATCATCCTGACCCAGGGGCAGGACATCCTGGCGATCGCGCTGGCGCACGGCCTGGCCATCGGTCTGATGATCATGGCGCTGGGGCACATCTCGGGCGGCCATTTCAACCCGGCGGTGACCATCTCGATGCTCGCCACCGGCCGCATCGGCCTGAACAACGCGGTGGCCTACCTCGTCGCCCAGTTGCTCGGCGGCCTTGCCGGGGCGGCGCTGCTGACGCTGACCTACCCGGCGCTGATCGACGAGGCTACGGGCGTCACGGTGGGCCGCAACAACGTGAACCTCGGCACGCCGGGGGTCGGCGCCGGCGCCACCATCACCCAGGCGCTGATCATGGAGGTCATCCTGACCTTCTTCCTGGTGTTCGTGATCTTCGGGGTCGCGGTGGACCGGCGGTCCGGCAAGGCGGTGGCCGGGCTGTGCATCGGCCTGACGATCACGATGGACATTCTCGCGGGCGGCGTGATCTCCGGCGCGGCGATGAACCCGGCGCGCTGGTTCGGGCCGGCGGTGGTGCAGCAGGATTTCACCAACTTCTGGGTGTGGATCGTCGGCCCGATCGCCGGCGGCCTGATCGCGGCATTCGCCTACCAGACGCTCTTCCTCTCCGGCGCCCCGGAGACGGTCGAGGAGGTGGTCGAGGATGCGGTTGCGGCCCGGGTGGCGGCTGGCCAGCAGGCGGCGAAGCGCCGCCGGAAGTAGCGCGAGGACCGACATCCGCTCACGCGGACGTGGTGCGGGCCAGCCGGGAAACCGGCTGGCCCGCCTGTTTTCCGGGGTTGCCTGTTACCTGCCGCCGAGCGCGGCGGCTGCTGCGGCGTCGGCGATGACCTGGACGCGGTCCCCGGCGAGGCGAAGCCAGGAGGCCGGGACGTCCGCGGACATCGGCTCCTCGAGCGAGCGGCGGAGGATGCCCGACTTGGCCGCCCCGGTGACGATCAACAGGATGCGGCGGGACTCCAGCAGGGTGCCGACGCCCATCGTGATGGCGCGGTGCGGGGTGGCGACTCCCGGTTTCCAGTAGGCCTGGGCCTGGGCGATGGACTCGGGGGTGAGCTCGAGGGTGCGGGTGCGGGAGCCCGGGGCAGAGCCGGGCTCGTTGTAGGCGATGTGGCCGTTGGGCCCGAGGCCGAGCACGGCGAGATCGAGGCCGCCGACGTCGCGCAGCGCGCGCTCGTAGTCCCGCGCGGCGGCGTCGGGATCGGCGGCGGCGGCGGGGACGCGCACGATGTTGGCCTCGGCGATGCCGGAGCCGTCGATGAAGGAGGCCTGGAGCCAGCCGATCAGGCTGTTGGGGTCGTCCGGAGTCGCGCCGACGTACTCGTCGAGGCAGAACAGGCGGACGCGGGACAGATCGAGGTCGCCGCGCGCGATGCGGGCATGCAGTTCGCGGAAAAGCGGCAGGGGCGTGCTGCCGGTCGGGAGCGCAATCACGGCGTCGGGCCGTGCGGAAACGGTCGCGGCGATGGCGTCGGCGGCGGCCACGGCGACGGCGGCCGGATCGGCGAGCACGGTGATCCTGGGCTGGACATCGGTCATGGGTCGGTTGGTCCTCTTGCTGCACGCGCGGACGACTTGCCGGATGATAGAGGAGGAGCCGCGGGCAGGCATGACGAGGACGGCGAGGACGATGGGCGAGCAGGAACGGCTGGCGGCAGCGCTGCAGCAGATCGACGGCTGGATCGGGACGCAGGGCGCGGCTGGCGTCGGCGCCGCAGTGTGGCGCGGCGGCGGCATCGCGGCGGAGCGGTATGCCGGTGAGGCGCCGCCGGGCGTCGCGGTGAGCGAGCAAACGATCTTTCCGCTGGCGTCGGTGACGAAGCCGGTCGTGGCGGCCGGCATCGTGTCGCTGGCGGAGGCGGGGGCGTTCTCGCTGGACGAGGCGGCGGCCCGGTTTGTCCCGGAGTTCCGGGCGGGGCCGGAGCCGGGCGCCGAGGGCGCCGATCCGGCGCGGGCGCGGCTGCGGCGGTCGGTGACGCTTCGGCCGTTGGTGTGCCTCGTATCCGGGCTGCCGGAGGACGTTGCCGGCCGGATGGGCCGCTTCAGTTCCCCGGCCACGCTGGACGAGATCACCGACATCATGTGCAGGCTGCCGCTGCAGTCCACGCCGGGCGAGGAGTTGCGCTACTCCAATGCCGGGTATGGCGTGCTGGCCCGCGCCGTCGAGAAGGCCGCCGGGACGGACCTCTGGGCGGCCGTCGACGAGCGGGTGCTGCGCCCGCTGGGGATGGCGGACACCTGCGTCCGGCCCCCGGAGGCGCTGGCTGAGCGCATCGCCCACCTGGCGGACGCGACGCACGGCGGCACGGACCTCGAAACGTACAACGGCGCCTACTGGCGCAGTCTCGCGGTTCCGTGGGCGGGGATGTACGGGACGCCGCGGGATCTCGCGTCGTTCGGGGCGGCGTTTCTGCCGGGCGGGCCCCGGTTCGTCTCCGGGGCGGCGCGGGACCTGATGACCGCCGACCAGACCGGCGGCGTGCCGGGCGGAGTCGAGAGCGCGCGGGTGTGGTGGGAGAGCGGGCGCTGGGGACTGGGCTGGGAGGTGAAGGGCGGCAAGCAGCGCCACTGGACCGGGGAGTTGACCGGTCCGGCGACGGTCTGTCATTTCGGGCATGCGGGGACGCTGCTGTGGGCCGACCCGGCGCGGGAGGTCGCGCTGGCGGTCTTCGCGAACCGGGCGGTGACGCACATGTGGACCTTTATCCTGGCGCGCTGGGCGCGGCTGAGCAATGCGGTGATCGCCGCGGTATCGTGAGGACGAGTGGCGGGCGGGCCCGGAAACGTTGACATGACGCGAGGGGCTGGCTACCGTACCGTGGCCGGGCCGCCGCTGGCCCGGTCGGGCATGCGCGCCGCGGCGCGCCAGGAGGCGAATCCGATGACCCAGCAGGACACCCGGGTGACCGATCTGCTCGCGGCGGCGGCGAAAGGCCGCTGGAACCGGCGCACGCTGCTGTCCGCGGCGGCGGCGATGGGAATTGCCGGGCCCGCGCTGGCCCGAGGGCTGCGCGGCGTCGCGGCCGAGGATGCGACGCCAGTCACCGACGCCGACGGCAAGATCCAGGTCTCGATCCTGAACAAGGCGATGACGGTCGACGAGATCAAGGCCGAGATCGCGAAAGAGGGATCGGTCAACGTCGGGAACTGGACCTACACGGCGAACGACACGCTGATCGCCAGGTTCACCGAGTATGTGAAGACCACCTGGGGCGCGGACATCAAGCTGAACTACGAGGCGAGCCAGGCGCCCAGCACGTACATCACGAACCTGTACACGGCGTTGTCGAGCGGCAACCCGCCGACCTATGACGTGATGGCCATCGAGGAGAACTACTGGGCGGAGGCGATGAGCCAGCCGGAGCCGGTGGCGCAGGAGTTCCTGCCGTCCGGACTGGTGCCGAACGCGGGCCGGGTGATCCCGATGCTCACCAAGGCGCCGACGGCCATCGGGTTCCAGGCCTCGGCCACCCCGGGGATCGTCTACGACAAGGAGCGGGCCCCCTGGCTGAAGGACTGGACCGATCTTGGGGATGAGCGGCTGAAGGGCAAGCTCACCATGCCGAAGCCCGGCGACATCACCTGCGGCGGCTTCCTGCTCGGCATCTGCTCGGCGCTCGGGAAGGACTACAAGGACCCGGCCGGGATGCAGGAGGCGATCGATTTCGCGGTCCAGAAGATCCACCCCAACGTGCTGCAGTACACCACCGACAGCGCGACGCTGCAGCAGTTGCTGCGGAACGGGGTCGTGGACGCGGTGGGCTTCTGGAACTCGCTGGGCCGGATGGAGTTCCTGAGCGGACAGGCCAACACGGCCTTCCTGCTGGCCGACTCCGGGCAGTATCTCGCCAATGGGTACCTGTGGATCCCGAAGAACGCGCCGCACCCGGTGCTGGCCCAGATTTTTATCAACTGGCGGCTGAGCGACGAGTGCCAGTTCCCGCCGGAGAGCTGGGGCATCGACAAGGGCCCGTGGGCGGAGCTGAACGAGGGGCTGCTGGGGCCGTCCTACGAAAGCCTGATTCCCGAGTGGTTCCAGGCCGATTACTTCAGCTACTACCCGACCATCGAGCAACTCGACACGAAGTACAAGTCGGTCGACTGGGACTACTACTCGGCGAACGTCGAGGGCTGGATGGACGCCTACTCCAAGGGCATCGGCCAGTAGCGGAGGCGCGGGGCGGGGCGCTGCGGCCCCGCCCTGCGCACCTGCCGGCCGCGGCCGGACGGGGTGCGCCAGATGGTGCAGGCAGCAATCGAGGCCGAGACCGGGCTGGCGCCAGCCGCCGCGCCGGCGCCGGAGGAGGACGATCGCTCGTCGCGGCAGCGCTGGATCGGGATCGGTCTGCTGGCGCCGGCGGTGCTGGTGACCGTGCTGTTTTCGGTCATCCCGCTGATCTATCTCGTTCAGCTCAGCCTGACGACGGGATCGAGTTTCTTCTTTGACGCGGAGTACACCGCAGGAAACTACGGGCTGATCCTCGAGCGGTTCCTGCCGACGGTCTGGCAGACGGTGAAACTGGCGACGCTGTCGTCGGCCATCGATCTCGCGTTCGGCTACCCGTTCGCCTACATCCTGGTGCGGAAGGTGCGGTACCGGGAACTGGTCCGCACGATGATGACCTTCCCGCTGTTCGGGCCGCTGTATCTCGCGTTCGGGATGTTCTACCTGCTGCTGCCGAAAGGTCCGCTCGGGCCGCTGCTGCAGGGACTGGGGATCGAGACGGCGAAGTACCTGTTCTCGCTGCCGGCGGTGCTGTTCGCCATGGCAGTGTTCACCTTCCCGTTCATGGTGATGAACGTGGGGGCGGCGCTGTCGAACGTGGACCCGACGCTGGAGGAGGCGGCGGTCACGCTCGGCGCGAAGCCCTGGCAGACCTTCCTGCGGGTGCTGTTTCCGCTGAGTTCCGGGGGCATCCTGGCCGGGTTCCTGATGTGCTTCGGCTGGAATCTCGGGGTGTTCGCCCAGCCGTTGCTGCTGGGCGGTCCGAGCGAGCAGAACGTGCTCTCGGTGGTGATGTACGACAAGGGCATGATCCAGTTCAACTATGGGCTGGCGTCGGCGATGGGGGTGGTGCTGATGGCGCTGGCGTTCTTCGTGACGTGGCTGTCGCTGCGCTTCTCGCGCGGGGCGCTGGGGGCCTAGGGAGGAAGAGATGGCCGTTGCCGCGCCGCCCGCGCCAGCCGCCGGGCCGCCGTCCGCGCCGCTCCGGGCGCGGATGGGTGGATTGCTGACCGTGCTCCAGCACGGCTACATCTGGCTCTGGCTGGCGATCTTCGCGCTGCCGTTCGTGGCGACGCTGATCTACTCGCTGCAGAACGTGGGCGGCGGCTGGACGCTGAGCGCCTACCAGTACGTGCTGGGCAGCTTCAAGGAGAACCTGCTGCTCTCCTTCGGCGCGACGGTGCTGACCATCGTGCTGAACCTGCTGATCGCGATCCCGGCCGCCTACGCGATCGTGCGGTACCCGGTGCCGGGGAAGCGCTTCATCCTGTCCACGCTCAACCTGGCGCTGTACGCGCCGGCGGCGGTGATGGGGCTGAGCCTGGTGGTGGCCTATGCGTTCCTGTTCCGCATCCCGCAGAGTTTCGCGGGGCTGATCGCCGCCTACGTGGTGGGCACGTTCCCGCTGATGCTGGTGCCGATCATCGTGGCGCTGCGGGATCTGCCGAGGGTGTTCGAGGAAGCGGCGAGCACGCTGGGGGCGGGCCGGATGACGACCTTCTTCCGGGTGGAACTGCCGTTGCTCGGGCCGGGGGTGAGCGCGGGCATCCTGCTGACGTTCGTGATCGTGTTCAACGAGTTCCTGGTGACGCTGTTCATCGCCGGGCCTGCCACCACCACGGCGGCGCTGCGGGTGTACAACCTGACGCGGACGGCCGGGTTCCAGCCCTCGACGGCTGCGCTGGCCTCGACGATGCAACTGGTCTCGTTCCTGGTGGTGCTGGTCTTCTTCCAGGTGTTCGGATCCCGGTACCTCAAGGGCACCTACCTGATCTGAAATCCGAGCGCCGCCTGGAGCGGCCACGCACGGGATGCAGCGCGCATGAGCCGGGTTCACCTCAACGACGTCACCAAGCGCTACGGGCAGGCCGTGGCGGTCGACCGCGTCTCGGCCGATATCCGGGACGGGGAGTTCGTGACGCTGCTGGGCCCCTCCGGCTGCGGCAAGACGACGACGCTGCGGATGGTCGCCGGCCTGGTGGAGCCAACCGCCGGCACGATTGCCTTCGACGATCAGGTGATGAACGGGGTCCCGCCGAACCGGCGGAACATCGGGCTGGCGTTCCAGAGCCAGGCGCTCTTCCCGCATCTCTCGGTTGCTCGGAACGTGGCGTTCGGGCTGGAGGTGAAGGGAACCCCGAAGGCCGAGGTGCGGGAGCGGGTCGAGGAAATGCTGGACATGGTCGAGTTGGGCTCGTTCGGCGACCGGATGCCCGGCCAACTCTCCGGCGGCCAGCAGCAGCGGGTGGCGCTGGCGCGGATGCTGGCGACCAATCCGCGGGTGCTCCTGTTCGACGAGCCGCTCTCGGCGCTGGACCGCAATCTGCGCGACACGCTGAAATACTCGATCCTGGAACTCCAGCGGCGCACGAGGAAGACGGCCATCTACGTCACCCACGATCAATCGGAGGCTTTCGCCATTTCTGACCGCATCTTCGTGATGAACAAGGGCCGGATCGAGCAGGCGGGAACGCAACTGGACATCTACCTGCGGCCGGAGACCGAGTTCGTCGCCAACTTCGTGGGCGACAACAACGCCCTGCGCGGCGTCGTCGCCGAGACCGCGGCGGCGGCGGACGGTTCGCCGGTCGCGGTGCTGGAGAGCGGCGCGCTGCGGATTCCCGCGGCGAACCCGGCGGGGCTCGCGGCGGGCGAGGCGGCGATGGCGTTCATCCGCCCGGAGCACGTCGCGGTGGTGCCGGAAGACGCTCCCGCGGGGCAGCCCGGGGAGATCGCGGGGCGGGTCGAGCAGATCGTGTTCGAGGGGCCGATGGTGAAACTGCTGGTGGATGCCGACGGCACGCCGCTGCGGGTGGCGCTGAGCGGGGCCGAGCGGCTCGGCCTGCTCGATGCCGGCAGCCGGAAGATCCGGCTGCGGGTGGAGCAGGCGTCGCTGGTGCGGGACGCGGGCTGAGGCACGGGCCGGGGCCGCGCGGCTACTCCTCCGACAACTGGCCGCCGTCGATGACGACGGACTCTCCGGTGATGAACGAGGCCTCGTCCGAGGCGAGGAAAGCGAAGAGGTTGGCGACCTCCTCCGGGCGCCCGTAGCGACGCAAGGGGATCTTTTCGAGATAGGCCGTGATGACCTCCTCGGGCATCCCGCCTTCGGCGGCGAGATCGGTCCAGATCCAGCCGGGAGAGACGCAATTGACGCGGATGCCCGCTTCAGCGAGTTCGATGGCCATGGTCCTGGTGAGGAGGACGACGCCCGCCTTCGAGGCGTTGTAGGCGGCGAGGCCGCGCTCGCCCATGTGGCCGTTGGTGGAGGCCATGTTGACGATCGCGCCGCCCGAACCCTGCGCGATCATGGCCCGGGCGGCCAGTTGCCCGAGCCGGAAGGTCGCGGTCAGGTTGACCGCGAGGGTGCGCTCCCAGGTCTCGATGGAGTGGTCGAGGAAGGGTTCGACGACCGCGATGCCGGCGTTGCTGGCGAGGATGTCAAGGCCGCCGAGGCGTGTTTGCGCCTCGGCGATCACGGCCGCGCAGAACGCGCCGTCGGTGACGTCGCCGGCGAGTGCGTGGGTCTCGCCGAGCGCGGAGAGTTCGGCGGCGGCGGCGGCAAGCCGGTCGGGCACGATGTCGCAGATGACGAGGCGCGCGCCCTCCTGCAGGTACTTCGCGGCGATGGCCCTGCCGATGCCGCGCCCGGCGCCAGTGACGATTGCGCGCTTGCCGGCGAGCCTGCCGGCGGGTGTCGGGGTCACGGTCAGCCCTCCACGGCGAGATTGCGGGGTCCGAACGAAAGCGGAATCAGCGATTCGAGGGTCTGGACGAGGGGGCCGTCGGGGCCTTCGAGGATGACGGTCATGTCGCCCTCGCGGGGCCGCCACTCGACGAGGACCTGGCGGCAGGCGCCGCAGGGCGGGCAGGGAGCGGCGCGGGGCGCCCAGACGGCGATGGCGCGCACCTCGTCGGCGCCCTCGAGCACGGCGCGGAAGACGGCGGTGCGCTCGGCGCAGCAGCCGAGGCCGTAGCTGGCGTTCTCGATGTTGGCCCCGGTGAAGACGCGGCCGTCGCCGGAGATGAGCGCGGCGCCGACCGGGAACTCGGAGTAGGGCGCGTAGGCGAGGCTGGCGGCCTCGCGCGCCAGCGCGAGCAGGGCTTCGGGCGCGAACGAGTGACTCACGGGAGGCTCCTGTGCCGACGGCGGACGTGGCAGTATGATCGCAAACCGGCGGGCGCGAGGAGCGGAGAGCTTGGACGGGATCGAGGTGAGGACGGCGGCGGGAACCTTCCTGGCGGAGGCGCTGGGCTGGCCCGGCGCTCCGCTTGAGATCGGAGCCAGCCTGGAACTTGCCAGCCAGCGGCAGGGCGAGGCGGTGTTCGCCGCGGAAATCGGCACCGGGGCGGGCGATGTCGCGATCCTGGGGTTCGCTTTCGCGCTGGGAGAGGCTGGCGATGCCCGGCGGGCCGAGGCGGTGCGGACAATGCTGGAGGCGGCCGAACTCGGCACGCCCGGCCCGCGGCTGGTGGCGGAAGGGGAGGCC
>JBJTKE010000041.1:0-5481 GCA_046096285.1 Chloroflexota bacterium | reverse complement strand
GGGAACGGCCGCGTGGCCTCCGGGCTTGCGGTCGGCGGCCCCAACGTCATGGAGCTTGCGCACTCGGTCGAGTAGCTCCCGCAACCGGCAGAACACGTTCGCAGGGAGGCCGCGAGAGCGGCCTCCCTGCCTGTTTGCGCGGCGGTCCCCTGCCCGCTCAGCCGGCGCGCGCCTCGGCTGGAGGCTGTGGGCATCCCTCGACGTGCCAGATGACCTCCGCCCCACCCGCAAGCGAGAGCTCCGCGAGGAAGTCGGCGAGCTACTCGCGCGCGACGAAGTAGCTGTTGACGTGGGGCTCGAGCGCGGCGGATTCGAGGCGGGTGACGACTCGGTAGAAGGCCGGGCGGTCGGCGTTGTCGCGATCCCACTGGCCGCCGTGCCGGTAGTGGTAGCGGCTGCCGCGGGCGGCGCATGCCCAATCGACCTCCGCCCAGCCGCTGCCGTCCGGGTTGTCCGGGATCCAGAGCCGGTCGGCTCCGGTGGGGGTGAAAGGCATGGCCTACTCCTGCGGCAATTCGGCGTGGGCGATGTGGGCGATGCGTTCCACGAAGGATTCGAGCTCGGGGGCGGCGCGGCCGGAGCGGTCGACCCGCACCAGCACTTCGAGATCCGGGTGGAGCGCGATCCTGCGCCAGACCTCGGCCGCCGGGTCCGGCCCCACGGCGACGCCCATCAGCCCGGCGATGCCGGAATCGGACAGGGCGACCAGCCGATCCCGGATCTCGCTCAGGGTCAGGCGCTCGCCCTTCAGCTTCTCGATCGCCTCGAGGCGCAGCATGTGCGAATGGTCGTAGGTGGCGCTCGGCCCGCGCCCGTACGCTGGCGGCAGCAGGCCTTCCTGGATGTAGTAGCGGATCGTGCGGGCGGTGAGCCCGGTCCGCTGCTCCAGGTCGGCGATGGTGTAGCGGTACGGCTCCGGCAGGACGACCGGGCGCGCGGCGCTGCCGCGGGGCAGCGGGGTCTTCGGGCGGGCGGCGGCCCGTTCCTGCGGTGAAGGCCCGGCGCTCGGGCGGCGGCGGTCGGTCATGGAGCGCAGCCTACCGTGCCGCGCCCCTGCTGTCACCCGCCGGCTGCGTGACCGGCTGCGCCGCGGCCACGCGACGAGAGGAGACGAAACCATGGATGACCGGACCGGGACCATCGAACGGGAGATTGGCCGGATGACGGCGACGCTGGAGTCCGCCGGCCTGTGGGTGACGGGCGAGCGGGAGGGAGGCGTGGTGACCCTGATCGGGGAGGTCGACTCCGAGCGGAACCGGCAGGCCGCGCTCGACATCGCGCGGGCGACGATCGGGCGAGCGGGCGCCCGGATCGTCGACGCGATCGAAATCGCCGAATCGGTGCCCGGGGAGGCGTATGATGAGCAACTCATCGCCGCCTCGCCGGATGAGGCGACCGACGCGGCGGGGACCATCCCGGGCGGCGGGACCGCCGGGGGAGCGGCCGGGATCCTGGCCGACCCCGACTTCACCTGACATATCGGCGCGACCGACCCGATGACCGCCGCCGAGGAGGGTGCGCCGTGGTTCGCCCCGACCGATCCGGTCGTGGCCGCCACCGGGGATGCCCGCGGCCTGGCCGTGCTGAACGGGTTCGCCCCGACGAGCGATGATCAGGAGGCGGGGCGGTCCGGGACGGTTATCCCGGATCGGCTCATCGAGGAACGGGTGGCCCGCGCGCTCGCCGACGATGCCGCGACAAGCGACCTGGAGATCATCGTGAGCGCGCGCGGCGGCGTGGTGCACTTGCGCGGGACCACGCCGACGTTGGAGGATGCGGAGAACGCGGAGGCGGTTGCCTCCGGGGTGGCCGGAGTGCGGCGCGTGCGGGAGTCGCTCCGGATCGGCACGTTCCGGGAGCAGCCCTGACCGGCCGGAAGCCGGAGCGCGGGTGAACATCGGTCCGCAGGCGTTGATCTGGTTCGGAATTGCGGGCGGCGCGGCGGCGTTTGCCCTGTCGGCGCTCTGGCGGCGCTTCGTGAAGCGGGACCCGCAGGCGATCCGGTCGGGAGCCGGGTTCCTGCTGTTCGTGGCTTGCCTGCTGCTGTTCGCCGCCGGTGCGCTTGCTGCGGGCATTGTCACCGTACGCACCGGAGGTTCGTGATGGAGCGGGCGCCGCGCATCGTTGGGGTCGTGCATCTGCCTCCCCTGCCGGGGTCCGCTCGCGGCGGTCCGGCGCACCTGTTCGGAGCCATGCTCGACGGGGTGAAGCGGGACGCCGCCGCCTGGGCCGAGGGCGGCGCCGACGCGCTGATCGTCGAGAACTTCGGGGACGCCCCGTTCGTGAAGGATGCCGTCGCCCCGCACGTGATTGCGGCGATGACCGCGGCCACGCTGGCGGTGCGGGAGGCCTCCGGGCTGCCGGTCGGGGTGAACGTGCTGCGCAACGATGTGCTGGGCGCGGTGTCGGTGGCCGCGGTCGCCGGCGGCGCGTTCGTCCGGGCCAACGTCTACGTCGGCGCGGCGCTGACCGACCAGGGGATCATCGAAGGCCGCGCGAGCGAGGTGCAGGACCTCATCCGCCGGCTTGGCGCGCCGGTCGCGGTCTGGGCCGACGTGGACGTCAAGCACGCCGCGCCGATCGCGCCGCGCCCGCTGGGCGACCTCGCGGAGGATGCGGTCGAGCGCGGCCTTGCCGCGGCCGTGATCGTGACCGGCCGGGCGACCGGTCAGCCGGCCTCGCTGGACGACCTGCGGGCGGTCAGGGCGGCCGCGCCGGGCACGCCACTGTACGTCGGGAGCGGGGCGACCGCGGAGACGGCGCCCGGGCTGCTGGCGGTGGCGGACGGCGCGATCGTCGGCACCTGGGCCAAGCGCGATGGAGTGCTCGCCAATCCTGTGGACGCGGCGCGGGTGCGTGCGCTGGTGCGGGCCGCCGCGGAAGCGCGGTAGGACCCGGCCGCCGCTACCGGCCGCGGAAGCGCGGGGAGCGCTTTTCCGCGAAGGCGGCCAGGCCCTCCTGGTAGTCGTCGGTGGCGTCCAGCGGAGCGCGCAGGGCGTTGACGGCCAGCCGCGCGTCCTCGATGCCCATCCCCTGGGACTGGCGAAGCGCGAGCTTTACCGCGCGGACACCGAGCGGAGCGTTCGTGGCGATCTGGGCCGCGAGGTCCAGCGCGGCGTCCATGACCAGGTCGTCGTCCACGAGCCGGTCCACCAGTCCGAGGCGGAACGCCTCCGCGGCGGGCGCCTGGCGGCCGGTGAACAGCAGATCGCGCGCCGCTCCGAGGCCGATGAGGTGGGGCAGGCGGTGCACGCCGCCCGCGCCCGGGAAGATGCCGATCTTCACCTCAGGCAGCCCGAACACCGCGCCCCTGCCGGCGACGCGGAGGTCGCAGGCGACGGCGAGTTCGCACCCGCCGGCAAGGGCGAAGCCGTGCACCGCGGCGATGGTGGGAAACGGGAGAGCGGCGATCGCCTCGGCCGCCGCCTCGATGGCGACGGTGTGGGCGGTGCGCTCGGATGGCGTCAGGTGCTGCCGCTCGCGGAGATCGGCGCCGGCGCAGAACGCCTTGCCGCCCGCGCCCGAGAGGACGAGGGCGCGCACCCCGGCATCGCCGGCGAGCGCGAGGCACAGCCGCGCGATCTCGCTGGCCATGACGCGGCTGATGGCGTTGCGGGCCTCCGGGCGATTCAGTTCGACGCGGACCACGCCCGCGTCATCGCGGCCGGTCAGCAGGGTCGTGAACGGCTCGGGCGCGGTCATGCGGCGGCTCCGGCGGACGGGGACGCCACGTCAGGCGCTGGCGGCGCTGGCGGCGGCGCGAAGGGCGCGCCCGGCAAGTCCGGCGAGCACCCGGCGGCGGTACTCGGCGGAGGCGTGCAGATCGGCGAGGATGTCCAGGCCGTCGGAGGTCAGCGTGGCGGCGGCTGAGATGGCCGCGGCATCGAGCGCCTGCCCGGCGAGCGCCTCCTCGGCGCGGCGCGCCCTGGCCGCCGGGGTGACGGCCCCGGTGACGCCGATGCGAGCGCTGGCGCAGCGGCCGTTGCCGTCCAGCGAGACCACCGCGGCGACGCCGACCACGGCATACCCGGACGCCTGGTTGGCCAGTTTCAGGTAGCTGCCGCCGGAGCGGGCCGGGAGCGCGGGAATGTCGATGGCGACGACGATCTCGTCGGGATCGAGGGCGGTGGAGAGGAACCCGGTGAAGAAGTCGCCGGCGGGAATGACCCGCTCGCCGGACGGGCCGTGGGCCACGATGGACGCATCGAGGGCGAGGATGGCGGCGGGCTGATCCGCCGCCGAATCGGCATGGGCGATGGCGCCGCCGATGGTGCCGCGGTTGCGGACCTGGCGGTCGCCGACCTGCGCCGACGCCTGGGCGAGCGGCGGGGCATGGCGGATGGCCAGCGGATCGCGGGCGATCTGCTCGTGGGTGGTCATCGCGCCGATGCGGATGCCGCCGCCCGGCGCTGCCGCAATGCCGCGGAGCGAGGGGATTTCGCCGATGTCCACGAGGTGGCTGGGTTCGGCGAGGCGAAGCTTCATCACCGGCAGCAGGCTGTGGCCGCCTGCCAGGATCTTGGCGTCCGGACCGAACTGGTCGAGCAGGGAGATGGCCTCGTCGACCGAGGCGGCACGGTGGTACTGGAACTGGGTGGGATGCATCGCGAGGACACCCTCTCCGGCAGGAGCGTACCTGCCCGTTCTGCGCGCGGGATGCGGGCTACGGGAGTTCGACCGGCTGCGGTCCGGCGCCGCTGGCGAGCAGCGCGGCGGCTGACTGGACCGACTTCACGATGTTGTTATAGCCGGTGCAGCGGCAGATGTTGCCCTCGAGGCCGTGGCGGATGGCTTCCTCGCCGGGGTTCGGGTCCTCGGCGAGCAGGGCGAGGGTCGACAGCACCATGCCCGGAGTGCAGTAGCCGCACTGCAGGCCATGCTCCTCCCAGAAGGCGCGCTGGATGGGGTGCAGCATGCCGGACGGGGCGAGACCTTCGATGGTGGTCACCGAGTGGCCCGCGGCCTGGGCGGCGAGGATGGTGCAGCTCTTCACCGCCTGCCCGTCGAGCAGGACGGTGCAGGAGCCGCACTGGCTGGTCTCGCAGCCGACATGGGCGCCGGTAAGCCCGAGGTGGTCGCGCAGCAGGTGGACGAGCAGGGTCCGGGGTTCGACTTCGGCGGCGCGGCGGCTGCCGTTGACCTCGAGTTCGACGAGCATGTTCACGAGTCATCTCCGGGGCGGCCGGTCGGGGACGCGCGGGTCCCGCCGGAAATCAGGCCTTGCTTTCGAGGCAGTTGAAGAACTGGCCGACGATGGTCTTGGCGGCAGGCTGAATGACGCGGCCGCCGATGCGGGCGAGGGTGCCGCGCACGTTGGCGATGCCGGACCAGTTGACGAGGGTGCGGCCACCCTCCTCGGAGAGAACGATGCGGCCCTCTCCGGACACGTTGCCGGCCGGCCCCTTGCCCTCCACGAGCTTGGTGTAGGAGGAGGGCGCGAGCTTGTAGCTGATCTTGACCAGGCCCTGGTCGGTGACGCGG
>JBJTKE010000040.1:0-1871 GCA_046096285.1 Chloroflexota bacterium | reverse complement strand
CTGGCGACGATCGAGTCGTCCGGCCGGGTCAACGTGAAACTGCGGGACCGCTATCTCCGCATCACCGGCGGGCGGATCGAGGCCACCTGTCCCCGGTGCGGGGTGCAGCATGCGCTTGCCGCGGGGGATCTTGCCCGGCGGGGATGGTCCCGAAGCGGCCCGGGTGTGGGCAGGGGCGGGGGCGTGGGCGTGGGCGCACGGCGGCGGGCGCCCGCGCTCGCCCGGCCCGGCCGCGCTGAACCCGAAACCGCCTGCCGCCCGTCGCCCGTCGCCAATGTGCGCCCGGCCGGCACGCCCCGGTCATCTGAGTGACCCACGCTGTTCCGCTGGATCGGCATCCCCGGTTCTCCGAGCGCTGAAGCGCCCCTCCCGCGCGATGCCTCGGAGGTTCCACCATGCGCACGGAAACCGATACCGACACCGACACCGACATGGACACCGACGCGGATACCTGTACGGTTACGGACACGGCACAGCCGTCGCTCCCGCGCGCCGCAGCGTGCGATCCCGCATGCGCGACCGCGTGCGCCTGCGATTGCGCCGCGCCATCGCCGCCACCGCCGCCAATGCCCCGGCCGCTGCCGCCTGGCGGCTGGCTGACCGAGGCCGAGACCGGCTGGTTCGACGAAACCGCCCGCTCCGCCCGCGCCGGCGACCCCGCCGCCCGCGAGGCGCTGTGGATCGTGCTGGAGCCGCGGTTCAACCGGTGGGCGCGGCGCGCCCATTACCGCTGGGGGGGCGCCCGCGATCCGCGCCGCGACGGCCACCCCTGGACGCTGCCGGACCTCGAGCAGGAGGGCTTCCCGCTGCTGCTGGGCATCCTGGCGAGCTGGACCGGCGACGCCGGGTTTTTCGCCTACGTGTTGTGGGCCGCGCCCCGGCGGATCGCCGCGGCCTGCCGCGGGATGCGCTCCCGGCTGCCCGCGGCGTCTCCGGCGGGGCTGTCGCCCTACCTCGTGGACGAATCGGCGGCGGCGGCGGAGGCGCAGGCATTGCTGGCGGCGCTGGCCGACGGGCTCGGCGGGGTGGACGGTGCGCTGGTGCTGGCGTGCATCGGGGAGGGCCGGTCGCTGGAGGCGTCGGCGCGGCGGCTGGGACTGGGCCGGCGGGCGGCGCAGCGGCGCTGGGAGTCGATCCGGGCGCGGCTGCGGGCCGAGTTGTCGCCCGGGGGTGGATGAGCGCGGACGGGTGCCCGGCGGATGCAGCGCCGGTCCCGGCCGGTCCGTGCCCCGGGGCGGATCGTGGCCGCCGCGGCACACGAAACCGCCCCCGCGTCGGACGGGCCGGGCGCGGGGGCGATGGAACGGCGAGCCGCGGCTGGCGGCGGGGAATCAGGAGAGGCTGCCGCAGATGCCGCCGATGCAGAGCGAGTTGCAGCAGTTCCGGTCCGCCGCGCACGTGGCCCCCATGCGGAGACAGCGGCACCGGCCCCGCTTGTCCTTGTTCGTCTTTCGGAGGGTGATTTCGCAGATGCCGGTGCAGCACTCGCCGTTCTTCATGCAGATGTTGTCGTTGCGGGTGCCGTCACCACAGGGACCCTCGATGCCGGGCTGGCGGGGCTGGTCGTAGTCGTCCGGGTTCCGGTCCCGATCCTTGTCGCGATCCCGGTCCCGGCCCTTGCCGCCCTTCTTGCCATCCTTGTCCCTGCCTTTTGCGGCCGGACGATCGGAGGCCTTCGACCGGTCCTTGGCCTTGCCCTTGTCGTTGCTCTTCTTGCCGGAAGCGCCGCCGTCCTCCGCTGCGCCGGCAAGACCGACCGACGCCACCAGCGCTCCACCGATGCCGGACACCACTGACCTGCGGTTTCGCTCCTCGGCGAGCCTCCGCACCAGTTCGTCGAATCGTTCCTTGTCCATCTTCTACCCCTGCAG
>JBJTKE010000039.1:0-4905 GCA_046096285.1 Chloroflexota bacterium | reverse complement strand
GGCACGGAGTGACGGGTGGGGAGCGCGCGCAGTGGCATCCCGATTTTCGCGGGACCGGCAGCGGTGTCCTGCTGCTCGGAGACCGGGAGTCGAACAAACGGGTCTGGCTGATGGCCCACGTCGATCAGATCTCCTACCTCGTGGAGCCCGGCGACGCGGGCCGGTATCCGCTGCTGCCGCTCTGCTACCACATGCAGCAGGATCCTCGCCGGGCCGCGATCGCGCTGGCGCCCGATCTCGATGCCGGCGGCCTGCGCATCGCGGCCCGGGGCGAGATCGTCGTGGACGGGCCGAGTGTCGTCTTTGAGACCCTGGACGGCCGCCCGCTGGCTCCCGGCATGCGCGTGGTCTACGACACGCCGCTCACCTGGGACCGCCTCTCCGGTCGAATCCAGGGCTACCTGGACGACAGCGTCTGCTGCACGGCCATGCTGCTCGCCGTCCAGGTGCTTCGCTGGTACCCGGTGGATGTGCTGGTCGCCTTGACCGACGAGGAGGAGGGTCCGCCAGGCGACGCGACGCAGTCCTTCTGCAAGGGCGGCCGCCGGCTCGTTCGGCACTTCGCGCCGCCGGATCTCGCCATCGTCAGCGATGTCCACGAATCCGAGGCGATGATGCATGGTCCCGGTCCGCGTGGGCTGTTTCCGGGCGACGGCGCGGTTTTCGCGGAGCGGTCGAGTCATGGCCGCGGTACGGCGACGCCGCCCCCGATCTATGCCTTCCAGCGGTCGATGGCCGACGCTTTCGGAGCGCGAGGCACCCGGCTCCGCGAGAACTGGGGGGGGTACGTGTCGCGAAGCGAGGACGTCAATGCCTCGGTCCTGACCCCGAACGTCGCACTCCTCGGCATCCTCTGCAGCAACCGGCATCTGGCGCATGGCGAGCCGCAGGCCAATCTCAACGACATCCTCGATCTGGCCCGGGCGCTGGTCGGCTACGTTCTCCTCGTGCACGGCAGCCTCTGGCAGGATCTGGTCGTTCGGCGGCGTCTGGCGCCGTGAAGGAGCCAACTATGGTGCACCGGGACCTCGAGGAAACGGCGGTGGCTGCCCTGGCCCGGAATCCGGGAATCCCCCTCGATCTCGGGTGGGTGCGGCAACAGGAAGCCAACCGGCCGGCGATCGAGCGGCGTACGGCGACGATGGTGGCTCGCCGCACGGTCAAGCGGGAGTGGCAGGCGGCGTGGCTGCTGCGGGCGGTGACCACCATCGACCTGACGACGCTCGCGGGCGACGATACGCCCGGCAACGTGCGGCGCCTGTGCATGAAAGCGCGCCAACCGGTGCGACAGGAGGTGCTGGAGGCGCTTGGCGCCGCCGGGCGGAACCTGCAGGTCGGCGCCGTGTGCGTCTATCACAACCTGATCCCGCCTGCCGTGGAGGCGCTGGCCGGCACAGGGATTCCTGTAGCGGCTGTGTCGACCGGCTTCCCGGCCGGGCAGATGAGCCATCGCCTGAAACTGGCGGAGATCGAGGAGTCGGTGGCGGCCGGCGCGCAGGAAATCGATATCGTCATCTCCCGCGCCCATGTGCTGCGTGGCGACTGGCGCGCGCTGTACGCGGAAGTCCGGGATTTCCGTGAGGCATGCGGGGCGGCCCACATCAAGACCATTCTCGCCACCGGCGAGCTTGGCTCCCTGCGAAACGTGGCGATGGCCAGTCTGGTTTGCATGATGGCCGGGGCCGACTTCATCAAGACGTCGACCGGCAAGGAGCCGGTGAACGCGACGCTCCCGGTGGGGCTGGTGATGGCCCGGACCATCCGGGCCTATCACGGTCGCACGGGCCATGTAGTGGGCTTCAAGCCCGCCGGCGGCATCCGGTCGGCGAAGGCCGCCGTGGACTGGATGATCATGATGAAGGAGGAACTCGGCGCGCCGTGGGTGATGCCGGACCGGTTCCGGATTGGCGCGAGTGGGCTCCTCTCCGACATCGAGCGGCAACTCGAGCATCATGTGACCGGTCGCTACGCGGCGATGCGCCACCAGCCGATGGTGTAGGGAGGGGAGCGATGGGGGTAGCCGAGATCTTCCGCACGATGGATTACGGTCCGGCGCCGGAGCAGGACGGTCCCGCCCGGGACTGGCTGGCTGATCGTGAACCATCGCTCAAGTTGTTCATCGCCGGCGAGTGGGTCGAGCCCCTCAGCGGCGAACACATCGATTCGCTGAACCCCGCGACCGGGGAGCGGCTGATTGGCATCGCCCGCGGCGGACCGGGGGATGTGGACGCGGCGGTTGCGGCGGCGCGTGCGGCGCTGGCTCCCTGGCGCTCGCTCACCGGGCATGCCCGGGCCCGGCACCTGTACGCGCTTGCCAGGATGGTGCAGCGCAACGCCCGGCTGCTGGCGGTGCTCGAATCCCTCGACAATGGCAAACCGATCCGGGAGAGCCGCGACATCGACATTCCGCTCGTTGCCCGGCACTTCTACCACCACGCGGGGTGGGCCCAGGTGCTGGAGCGGGAGTTCCCGGGCATGGGTCCCGTCGGCGTGGTCGGCCAGATCATCCCCTGGAACTTTCCACTGCTGATGCTGGCGTGGAAGATCGCCCCGGCGCTTGCCGCGGGCAACACCGTGGTCCTGAAACCGGCGCGCTACACCTCGGTGACCGCGGTGGCCCTTGCCGAACTGGCTTCCCGCGCGGGCTTGCCCCCCGGCGTGCTCAACGTGGTGACCGGCGATGGCGATACCGGCGACCTCATCGTGAACCACCCGGGTGTCGACAAGATCGCCTTCACGGGCAGCACCGAGGTGGGGAGACATATCCGGCGGGCGACCGCCGGCACCGGCAAGCGGCTGTCGATGGAACTCGGCGGCAAGTCGCCGTTCGTGGTTTTCGAGGACGCGGACCTCGACAGCGCGGTCGAAGGAGTGGTGGACGCGATCTGGTTCAACCAGGGACAGGTGTGCTGCGCCGGCTCCCGGCTGCTGGTGCAGGAGGGAGTGGCCGACGATCTGCTCGCCCGGCTGCGGCGGCGGATGGAGACACTGCGCACCGGTAACCCGCTCGACAAGGCGATCGACCTCGGGGCTATCGTCTCGCCGCAACAGCTTTCGCGGATCCGGGAGCTTACCGAGCGGGCATGTCTCGAAGGCGCGACTGCCTGGCAGCCATCGTGGTCGGGAGATCTTCCAGCGGGCTGCTTTTTCCCGCCCACCCTGGTGACGGGAGCCGCGCCCGCCTCGGAGATCTCCCAGGTGGAGGTCTTTGGCCCGGTGATCGTCGCCATGACGTTCCGCACCCGGGAGGAGGCCGTGGCGCTCGCCAACAACAGCCCTTACGGTCTCGCTGCCAGCGTTTGGAGCGAGCGCATCGGGATGGCGATCGACGTCGCCCAGGCAATCAAGGCGGGCACGGTGTGGATCAACGGCGCCAACCTGTTCGACGCCGCGGCCGGGTTCGGCGGATACCGGGAGAGCGGATTCGGGCGCGAGGGCGGCCGCGAGGGCATGGTCGAGTATCTCCGGCCGCTCTGGGAGGAACGGCCGCTTCGGCCGGAGAGCGAGTCGCGGAGTCCGGGACGCAAGGGCCGCACGGACCGCGACGTCGCGGCGATCGACCGAACTGCGAAGCTCTACGTCGGTGGGAAGCAGGTGAGGCCGGATTCGGGGTACAGCCGCCAGGTGAGAGGACCCGCTGGGGAGGTGCTGGGCGAGGCCGGGGAGGGGAACCGGAAGGACATCCGCAACGCGGTTGAGGCCGCGGTGGCGGCAACCGGCTGGGACCGGGCCAGCGGGCACGGTCGCGCGCAGGTGCTGTACTTCCTGGCGGAGAACCTCTCGGTGCGCGCCGGCGAGTTTGCCAGTCGCATCGACGCCATGACCGGAGGTGGGATGGATCTTGCCGGGAAAGAGGTGGAAGGGGCGATTCGCCGGCTATTCTCGGCCGCCGCATGGGCCGACAAGTTCGACGGAGCCGTCCATGCAGCACCGATGCCCGGTCTGGTGGCGGCTGTCCACGAACCCGTGGGGGTGGTGGGCCTCGTTTGCGAGGACCGTTGGCCCTTGCTCGGTATGGTTTCGATGATCGCTCCCGCGATCGCGATGGGGAACGTCGTGGTCGTGGTTCCCCCGGAGGAGCATCCCCTCGCCGGCACAGACCTGTACCAGGTGCTCGAGACCTCGGACGTGCCCCCCGGCGTGGTCAACATCGTTACTGGAGCGCGGGATTCGCTGGCGGCGGTGCTCGCGGCGCATGACGAGGTGGATGCGGTCTGGTACGCCGGAACGGCAGCAGGGGCGGAGGCGGTGGAAGCCCAGTCCGCGGGGAACCTGAAGCGGACCTGGATCCTGTCGCGTCCGCCGCGTGACTGGCTTGATGACGAGCAGGGAGAAGGTCACGAGTTCCTGCGGCAGGCCGTGCAGGTGAAGAACATCTGGCTGCCCGCCCAGGGCTGAACGAGTGGGTGCGGTTCGGTGGAAGCCGGGGAGCGGCGATGATCGAGGCGGTGGTGTTCGATCTCGACGGGGTGCTGGTCGAGTCGGAGGAGGACTGGGAACAGACGCGGCGCGACGTGCTCGCGGAGCTTACCGGCGGAGTGTGGTCCGGGGAGGATCAGGCTGCGGTGCTTGGCGCCAACCTGCGAGAGTGCTCGGCCATCATCAATGCCCGGCACAGGACCGGAGTCGGTGATGAGGAACTCGGGAGCCGGCTGGTCCGGCGGCGCATGGAGCTGTACGCGAGTCGGATGCCGCAGTTGCCGGGCGCGGCGGCTGCCGTGAAGTCCATCTCGGCGTCATGCCCGGTGGCCATTGCCTCGTCGTCGCCGCCGGAGATCATCGGCTACGTCGTGGAGCGTCTCGGGCTCGCGGGATGTTTCGCCGCGATCGCGTCGTCCGACGAGGTGGCAAGCGGCAAGCCCGCCCCGGACGTGGACCTGCTGGCCTGCGAACGGCTTGGCGTCC
>JBJTKE010000038.1:0-7122 GCA_046096285.1 Chloroflexota bacterium | reverse complement strand
GTTGACGGTGGGATCTTCGCGGCGTTGCTCGTCCCCGACCTCGGCGGCGGCCATGTACTGGCGCATGGCGGGGGTGGGTCGGGTGGCGGTGTCGCTGGAGAGGTCGATCATGCGGCTCACGGGCTTGGCGCTCCCTGGTTCACGAAACGTGCGGACCGGTCGGGGGGATTGTACGGGAGCGGCGGCGGCGATCAGAGCACGTCGTAGCCGAGTTCGCGGATCATGTGGCCGTAGTGGTTGCGGAAAACCCGCAGGTGCTCGGGGGTGAGGGAGTCTCGGGAGCGGCCGACTGCGCCGACCTTGACGGTCTGGGGCTGAAGAACGCGCATGTTCTCGATGGAGCAGCGGCGGATGGCCTTTTCGATGCGTTTGGCCGGCACCGGCTCGATGAGGCCGGTGAGGCGGACGAGTTCGGCGACCGGGTCGTGGTGCAGGAGTTCGTAGCGGACGATGAGGACGCGGTCGTCCTTCGACCACTTGACGGCGCGGCGGAGAATCTGGCCGAAGCCGTCGGCGAGGTAGGCGAGCGTTTCCGGCGAGTCCAGCGGTTTGCCGACCATCTGCTCGCGCGGGTGGTCGCGCTTCTGGAAGGCGTCGCCCTTGCGATGAATCTTCAGCACGGGCTGTTCCTGGCTCCAGCGGTGGTAGGAGAGGAACATGTCGTAGGGATCGCGGAGGATGGTGACGACATGGGCCGGCAGCCCGGACCAGGCGTCGACCACGTCGCGGCTGTAGACGCAGTGCTGGTGGAAGATGGCGGCGTCGGGCATGTCGAGCCCGGCGCCCTCGCGGCGCACCTCGCGGCGCTTGCCGACCGGCTTGTTGCGGCCATTGATCTGCTGCAGGCCGTAGACGCTGGCCAGGAGGCACTTGATCCAGTGGTTCCCGGCACGGGGCGGGGAGGCGACGACGATCCGCACGCGGGGTACTCCACGGTCGTCCAGTGACACCATGTCACGAGTGCATGGTGAACAGACAGATTGTCCGTACGAATCTTGCCAGATCCCGCGATTATCCGCAAGTGCCGCGTCAGCGGATGGCGTATCCGAGCAGGGAAATGTCGTCGGCGCAGCGCCAGCGGATGTCGTCCAGTTGCCCCGGGCGCAGGGAAGCGCCAGGGGCCGGCGCGCCGGGAGGGGTGACGGAGCGGATGCGGGCGGCGGCGGCGGTTCGCAGCGCCGCCTCGATGGCGGGCGGGTCCAGCGGATGGATGCGGGCGGCGATCCCGGCAAGCGCGCGAACAGGATCGTCGCGCAGATCCTCGTAGCGGACGGCGATCACCCGCTCGTCGCGGGACCAGCGCACCGAACGGCGGAGGAGTTTCTCGTAGCGCCGGAGCAGATGGTCGCTCACTCCGGCGTCGCCGGGGAGCGGGGTGGCCCTGAAAACGCCGTCTCCATCGGCAAACCCGGCGGCGACGCCGGCCAGCGCGCGCGCGCCCTGCTCGCGATCGAGTTCGGCGTAGAGATCGTAGGGATCGCGCACGACGGTCACGATGTGAACGGGTTGGGAGCGCCAGCGGTCGACGAGCCGGGGGGAGTAGGCCGAGCGGGTGGCGTAGATCGAGCCCGGCGC
Organism: Chloroflexota bacterium; assembly: GCA_046096285.1. Taxonomy (GTDB): domain Bacteria; phylum Chloroflexota; class Chloroflexia; order Thermomicrobiales; family UBA6265; genus CADCWF01. The sequence goes on along the minus strand of JBJTKE010000038.1, from coordinate 5,547 downwards.
GAACGCGGCGTCGGCGCGCCTGCGGCAGGCGCCGCGGCGGCGGCCGACGGGACGGTCTGCCCCGGCGAGCCGCTCGAGGCGGTAGGCGGCGGCCAGTGCCTCGGTCAGCCAGGGCTGCCCGCAGTGGGGGGGTGCGGTGACGATGACGCGCAGGCCCGGTGCGGTGGCCGGGATGTCGACGGGATCGTGCGCCTGCATGGATGCTCCTGTACGTTCAGACTGTACGTACAGTGTATTGAAAGGCATCGGACCGGATTCGTCAATGTTTGCCGCAAACCTCTGGCGGAAGGAGGGGATTTGATCGGGGGCCTGGAGTCCGTTCCAGGTGGGATTGACCCGATTCTCGGCCAGACCATGCGTTCCGGGAAGATTGGCGGGCGGCGGCGGGCCCTCACCCGCATATTGCGGAAAAAACGAACATGGGTCTCCGCGCGGGCCCCTGAAGAACATGACCCCGGGAGTGACTGTCCGTCACTCCCGGGGCGATTGCTCCTTCATGGTGTGGGGCGTGGCCCGCGCCGCGGTTTACCGCACGCGATACCCGAGCGATTCGATCTGGTCGCCCCAGCGGTCACGCATGATCTCGAGATGGACCGGCAGGAGATCGGCGCGGGAAGAACCGACCTGGCCAGTGCCGAGGGTGTGGGCCATGCCCGGCCGGGAGGCCAGCATGTTGGGGATGGTGCAGCCTGCGAGCGCCTCCGAGATGAGCAGCGGGGCGACCGGCTCGATCTGGTTGGTGAGCCCGATCAGGGCCTCACGCGGGTTGGCGTGAAGGTCCTCGTAGCGGATCACGGCGGCGTGGCCGCTGTGGAGCCACTGGTTGGCGCGCTTGAGATTGGTGCCGAACCCGTCGTTCAGAAAGGCAAGCACGTCGGGGTGATCGATCGGCTTGCCGAACATGGACTCCCGGGGACGTTCCTCGCCGTGTTCGACGCCGACGGCGCCCTTCTCGGTCTTGCGGGTCTGCACCCAGCGGTAGTAGGAGAGAAACGAGTCGTATGGGTCACGGACAATGGTGACGAGGTGCACCCCGCGCGCCTCGAGTTCGGCGACGGCGCGGCGCTGGTAGCGGCTGTGGCGGTGCATGATGATGCCACCCGCGCCCCGGCGCGGACGCCTGCGCTCGGCCACGGCGACCGCCGCGGGGGCGGCGACGGCCGTCGAGCCGGCAGCGCCTGCCCCGGCGGCGACCAGTTCCTCTCCTTCAAGCAGGAAGAGATCGACCGACGCGTCATCGCCGCGCTGGCGGCGGTCGCGGGGGGTCTTGCGGCCGGGGTGGGCGTCCTTGCGGCCGCCGCCCTTGATGCGGAGGTTGTAGGCGCCGGCCAGCAGGCAGCGGATCCAGTGATTGCCGGACCGCGGCGGGGAAACGATGAGGATTTCCATGCGGGGAGCCCTCCGTGCGGGGGTCGAAGGGGAATGGACGCTCGCTGATTGCTGTACGCAGTTTGCACCAGGCGGGATGGAGCCGGAGCGTCAGTCGAGGGAAACCGGGACCGATTGGGCAGCCGACTGCACGATCGCCTCGGCGATGCGAAGCCCCTCCACCGCGTCGTCGGCGGAGGCGATGGCCGATCCGGCGCGCTCGCGGACGCGGGCGATGAAGTGGCGGTCCTGCTCGCGCAGGGCGCCGGCGATGCCGCCGCCGATTTCCGGCCAGAGCCCGGTCTCGGGATGGTGGGTGAAGTCCTCCCGCCAGATGGCCAGCCCGGTGTCGAGGAGGCGGAAGCGGGCCGAGCGTTCGGTGCCGACGACCTCGAGTTCGGCGTCGATGGTTCCGTGCCACGAACCGGCCAGCACGTTGGCGGGTGCGCCGTGCGGCACGAACCAACTGGTTTCGATCATGGCCACCGCGCCGCTCTCGAACTCGAGCATCGCGTAGCAGGCGTCGGGGAAGGTGAGGCCGCTGTAGTTGCGGTCGACGGCGTAGACGCGGCGGCAACGGCTGCCGGTCAGCCAGAGGGCGAGGTCGATGTCGTGGATGCTGGTCTCGTAGACGGTATGCACGCGTTCGCCGTAATCGGGAAACCAGGAGCGGGTGCAATTGCGTTTGAGGCGCAGGGAGACGACGCGGCCAAAGGCTCCGCTGGCGATCTCGGCGCGGAGCAGGGCGTGCTGGGCATCGAACCGGACGACGAATCCGATCTGGAGCGGGACGCCCGCGGCGGCGGCGGCGGCGGCGATCCGCGCGCCTTCGTCGGCGGTGGCGGCGAGCGGTTTCTCGAGGAAGAGGGGAAGGCGGCGGTCGAGCACCTGCATGGCCTGGTCGCCGTGGAGTTGCTCGGGGGTGACGACGAAGACCGCGTCGAGACCGCCGGCGGCGAGCATGTCCGCGAGGGTCGCATGGCCGCGGGCCGCGCCGAGGCGGGCGATCGTGGCCTCGACCTGGCGGGCGTCGGGGTCACATACGGCGGCGACCTGCACGCCGGGCAGGCCGGCCAGCGTCGCCGCATGGAGTTTGCCGAACCGGCCGAGACCGGCGATGCCAACGCGAACGGTATCCATCCTGCTCCTCCCGCCGGCATGCAGGCCGGCACGGCGGCAGTCTACAGCGGCGCGCGAGCCTGCTGGCGGCCGTCCGTCGCGGCTTCGGCCGGGCCTCACTCCCGGGGCGTGGACCGGGCCGCCGGGAGGGGCGGCCGCCGCCGCCGGAAGGGCCGGGTCCGGCACGATGCCGGGGGCTATACTGCCGCGCCGGGCGCGCGAGCGGGCATCGCCGAACCCCCCGGCAACGGTACGCCGAATGACGAGCTACGCAGCCCAGATACGCTCACTCAAGCGGGACACGCTGCTGTTCCTGCTGTACAACCTGTTGGCGTACGTCGGATTCGGCGTGTTCCAGCTCATTTTCAACCTGTACCTCACGGAACTTGGCCTGCGAGAGAACGACATGGGAGCGTTCCAGTTCGCGCAGACGCTGGTGATGGCGGGAGCCGCCGCGACGATGGGCCCGGTGCTGCAGCGGGTCGGCATCTGGCGTTCGATCGTCGGCGGCATGACGGTCTTCCTTGCCGCCTCGCTGGGGCTTGCCTGGGCGGAGCAGCCGCCGGCGCTGCTGGCGCTGTCGGCGGTCTCCGGCGCGGGGCTGGCCTACCTGTTCACGACGACGATGCCCTTCATCATCGCCTGGACGCCGCGCGACCAGCGCCAGCATGTCTCGACGCTGGTGTTCGCGGTGATCGGGCTGTCGGGCACGGTGGGGTCGCTGCTGGGCGGCTACCTGCCGAAGGCGATTGGCGCGGAGCCACTCTGGTCCTACCGGTGGACGCTGATGGCGGGCACCGCCCTCGCGGCCACCGCGGTGATTCCGCTGCTGATGATGGGAGCCTCACGGGGCGCGGCTGCGCCGCCGGACCCTCACGCCGCCCGGGAGGCTGCCGACGCGGCCGAGCGTCGCCGGGTGCGGATGGACGTGGCGGTCTTCGTGCTGATCGGCGGCCTGATGGCCGTGGGCGCCGGCATGGTGATCCCGTTCTACAACGTGTACCTGACGACGCTCGGCGCGGATGCCGGCCAGATCGGTCTCGTGTTCGCGCTGGCCGGGCTGGCGACCGCGACCATCGGGCTGCTCGCGCCGGCGGTGGCCCGGCGCTGGGGCGCGCTGCTTGGGGTGACCGCGGTGCGACTGCTGGGGCTGCCGCTGTATGCGGTGCTGCTGGTCTTCCCGTCGCTGTGGGTGGCGGTGCTGGCGCACGTGGTGCGGCAGACGACGATCAGCATGGCCTGGCCGATCGACTCGACGTTCATCGCCGAGGTGCTGCCGCCGAAGGCGCGGGCGAGCGTCTACGGGCTGCGCTCGGCGGCATGGAACCTGATCTGGGCGCTGGCCAGCCTGGCCGGCGGGCAGATCATCGTGCGGCAGGGGTACGGCATCCCCTTCGCGCTGCTGATCGCCTCGACCATCGTGTCGATGGGGGTGTTCGCGGGGTATTACGGAAGGCATCCGCGGGTGCGCTCCGGGGATCTGCCGAGCGCGCTGCCGCGGGCATCGCGCCAGGCCGCCGGGCCGCCGGACGGCTGAGCGGGGCTATACTGCCGGACGGGAGACCCGCAACCATCGTGCGGCCGGGAGGATCATGCGCGGCGCCGTTCGCGAGCTCTCGGCGGCAGGCCGGGACGCCCGCCTGTTTCTCTGGTTCAACCTGCTGGCGTTCGTCGCCTGGGGCGTGTTCAACCTCGTTTTCAACCTGTACCTTCGCGTGCTCGGACTGAACGAGGACGCGATGGGGGTGTTTGCCGCCGTCCAGACGCTCGGCATGGCCGCGGGGGGAGCCGCGGTTGGCCCGCTGTTCGTCCGGCAGGGCATGTGGCGCTGCCTCGTGGGCGGGGTGACGCTGTTCGCGCTGTCCGGGTTCGCGCTCGCGTTCGTGAGCAGTTTTCCGGCGATCGTGGCCTTCGGGGCGCTGACCGGCGTGGGCATCGCCGCGCCGTTCACCGCGACGATGCCGTTCGTGATGGAGGCAGCGCCGGCCGAGCGGCGGCAGGTGGTGGCCGCATTTGCGTTCGCGTTGCTGGGGCTTTCGATGACGCTGGGGTCGCTGCTGGGCGGCCTGCTGCCCGACATGCTGCATCAACCGCCGGTGATCGAGTACCGGTGGACGCTGGTCGCCGGCGTCGCCGTGGCCGCGTTTTCGCTGGTTCCGCTGCTGTTGATGAGTCCGGCGCGGCGACATGCCCATGCCCGGGGCCGGGCCGCCCGGGAGCGGCAGGAAGACGCGGCGGCGCTGGCGCAGGGGCGGCGCGACGGCGGCCTGTTCGTGCTGATGGCGGGGATGCTGGCGCTCGGCTTCGGCGCGCTGCTGCCGTTCTACAACGTGTACCTCGCCTCGCTCGGGATGGAGGCGCGCACGATCGGGCTGATCTATGCATTGGCGGGGGTGTGCCAGTCGGCCGCTGGCCTGGCGGCGCCGGCGATCATCCGGCGATACGGGACGTTGTGGGTGACAGCCGGGCTGCGGGTCGCCCCGTTGCCGCTGTTCGCCGCGTTGCTGCTGGCGCCGAGCGGCGGACTCGCGACGGCGGCCTACGTGTTCCGGGCCGCGCTGTTCGGGCCGACGATCCCGGCCGAGTCGCAGTTCGTGGCGGAAATCCTGCCGGAGTCGCAGCGGCACCACGTCTTCGGGCTGCGGGTGATGTCCTGGAACGTGGCCTGGGCGGTGGGCAGCGCGGCCGCTGGGTGGGCGATCGTGCGCGCGGGGTACGCCCCGGTCATCGTGGTCTTCATTGTCGCGATGATCGCCGCCAATGCACTCTACGTGATCTATGTGAGCCGCCATCCGCCGCCGCGGAACGCGAGCGCGCCCCCGATGGCGGCTCCGCCCAGCCTCCGGCGCGTCATCGACGTCATTGGTTTCCCCTCCATCCGCCGCCGGTTCATGCTGGCGGGTGACTCGGCAGGACGCCGCGCATCTCGCCGCTGGTGACCAGCGGATGGCGGCTCACATAGATCACGTAGAGTGCATTGGCGGCGATCATCGCGACAATGAAGACCACGATGACCGGGGCGTACCCCGCGCGCACGATCGCCCACCCAGCGGCCGCGCT
>JBJTKE010000037.1:0-3781 GCA_046096285.1 Chloroflexota bacterium | reverse complement strand
CCCCGAAGCCCCAAAGCCCCAAGCCCAGCAGCCCATAAGCCACAAGCCACAAGCCACAAGCCACAAGCCCACAAGCCCACCAGCCGACCAGCCCGCACGCCCCCGCCGGGCCGCTTCCCCGGATGCGATACTCGCCGCTCGACATCCGCGAGTCGCCCGTTCCCGGAGGAACCGCCGTGGCCGCCGCCGCCCGAACCGTGATCGTCTCCTGCGCCGTCACCGGCTCGATTCACATCCCGTCGCAGACGCCCTACCTGCCGATCACCCCGGACGAGATCGCGGCCTCCGCGATCGGCGCGGCGGAGGCGGGCGCGGCCATCCTGCACCTGCACGCCCGCAACCCCGCCGACGGCCGCCCGACCCCGGACCCGGAGGTCTTCCTCCAGTTCCTGCCGAAGATCAAGGCCGCCACCGACGCCGTCATCAACATCACGACCGGCGGCGCCCAGACGATGACCATCGACGAACGCCTCGCCGGGCCGCTGCGGATGCGGCCGGAGATGTGCTCGCTGAACATGGGCTCGATGAACTTCGGGCTCTACCCGATGGCGGCGCGCATCCGGGAGTTCAAGCACGCCTGGGAGCCGGAGTACCTGGAGGCCTCGCGCGGGGGCATCTTCCGCAACACCTTCGCCGACATCGAGCGCATCCTGCCCGCCCTCGGCGAGCATGGCACCCGCTTCGAGTTCGAGTGCTACGACGTGGGCCACCTCTACAACCTGGCCCACTTCCTCGACCGCGGGCTGGTCAAGCCGCCCATCTTCGTGCAGACCATCTTCGGCATCCTCGGCGGCATCGGCACCGACCCGGAGGACCTGCTGCACATGAAGCGGACGGCCGACCGGCTGCTGGGCGACGCCTACGTGTGGTCGATCCTCGGCGCGGGCCGCCACCAGACGAACCTGACGACGATGGGCGCGATCATGGGCGGGAACGTCCGCACCGGGCTGGAGGACAACATCTACCTCGGCAAGGGCGAACTGGCGAAGTCCAACGCGGACCTGGTGGCCAAGACGGTGCGCATCCTGCGCGAGCTGTCGCTGGAGCCGGCGACGCCGGACCAGGCGCGGGAGATGCTGCACCTGAAGGGCGCGGCGAACGTCGGGTTCTGAGGAGGCAAACCGGCGGCCGGGCGCATCGCAACCGATGCCGCCGGGGCCTTTGGGGCAGCAAATCAGGAAGATCGAACCTGGAGGCAGCCAGTTGGCCGCCTCCCGGTTCCGTTGATGGTGACCGTGATGTCGAAGGGTACGCGATGGCGGGCAGTCGCCCGGATCGCTCGCGCTTCCCGCCCGCTGGCGGGCCGGCCCGGAGACCGGCCCGCCGCGCGGGCGACGGCTGACCGCCGCCGATCAGGAGGTGCGCCCGAGGAAGCGGTTGCGCCCCTTGGAGTGCTTGCGCTTGCCGTTCTTGTCGTTGTTGCTGTTGTTCTTGTTCTTGTCGTCGTCGGTGGTCTTCTCCTTCTTGTCCTGGCTCTTGCCGCCGGGCTTGCACGGGTAGCCATAGGTGTTCAGGCCGCTGGTGCAGGAGCCGTCGCCGGACATGTTGGCGTTCCCCAGCTTGGTGGGGTTCGTCGCGGCGCAGATGCCCGCGACCGTTGGCGTGATGCCCTGCGCCGTAAGCGCCGCCTTGAAGCAGTCGCCCCGCGCGAGGTTGATCAATGCCGCGGCTTGCTGCGAGTAGAGGTTGCAGTTGCCGGACTGGGACAGCGCGTCGACGTACTTCAGGGTTGCGGGACCGACCTTGCAGTTCTTCGGGATGAACGACGTGCACGGGAAGTCCGGGTAGTTGTACGGCGCAGTGGAAGGCACGATCTAGGGCACGACACAGGTGTTCTTGGTATAGAACCCGGTCGTGCAGCTGCCGCAGGTGTCGACGCAGATGCCGTTATTGCAAGACTGGTTGGTCGCACAGGTGCCGCAGGTGGCGCCGCCGGTTCCGCACCGGTCCACGCCTTGATCGACGTACGGCACGCAGGCGCCAGCCGTTGTGCAGCAGCCGTTCGGGCAGGTCGACGAGTCGCAGATAACCTTTTGCGAGCAGGCGGGGTCGGTGCCAACGATGATGCAGTCGTCGGTTGCGCTGCAGCAGATCGACTTGCCATTGGCGTCGTTGGTGCAGAGCTTGAAGCCCGTATTCGTGGAGTGGCGACAGACGCCGCTGACGCAGGAGTCGGTGGTGCAGGTCAGGTCGTCGTTGCAACTCGTGCCGCAGGTCCCGCAGTTGCTGGGATCGGTCTGGAGATCCTTGCAGGCGCCTGCGCAGCAGGTTTCGGTGGCGGCGCAGGTGGAGCCGTAGGTGCAAACGCCGGGGCCGACGCCAGTGCCGGGATTGCAGGTGGCGGCGGTCTGGCAGAGCGCTGCGTCCGGCGGCGGGCAGGCGCTGCAGGTCACGGTGCCGCCGCAGCCATCGCTGATGACGCCGCAGAAGTTGGTTGGGCAGTCGGCGACGGTCTGCGGGGTACAGCAGGTGGGGCCGGTCTGGTCGTGGGTGCAGACCTGGGAGCTGTCGCAGCAGATCGACGTGCCGTCGTAGGAGCAGACCTTGAGTTTGTCGTTACAGATGCCAGCGCTGCAGCAGCCGTTGTTGTCGGTTCCACAGGCGACGCCAGTCAGGTTGGTATGCGTGCACGTGTGGGTCGTGGGGTTGCAAGCGTCGGTAGTGCAGGCGTTGCCGTCGTTGCACTCGGAGTCGAGGGTGCAGCAGCCGACGATCGGGGTGTGGACGCAGACGCCCATCGAGCACGTGTCGGTGGTGCAGACCTTGCTGTCGTCGCAGCCCGCACAGAGCGCGCCGCCGGTTCCGCACTGGTCCACGCCTTGATCGACGTACGGCACGCAGGCGCCAGCCGCTGTGCAACAGCCGTTCGGGCAGGTCGTCGAGTCGCAGACGACCTTTGGCGTGCAAACAGTTTCGATGCACTCGTAACCGTCCGGGCAGCGGTCGCACTCGAAGATATGGCCGCAACTATCCTTGATTCTGCCGCATCGCCCGTTGCAAATCGTGTCACTCGTCTTGCAAACGCCGGCGTCGCAACAGCCCGTGCCATTGCACGACGTGCCCGAAAGGTTCCTGACCTTGCAGGCGTTGTTGCCGTCAGCGGAAGTGTCGCAGTAGTTCTGCTTGCAGGGGTCGCTGTTCGTGCCGCAGTTGTTGTATGAGGCTCCGAGCCTGCAGACGACGCACTTCGACCCGTCCCAGTGCGGCAGATTGGCCGGGCAGCAACCGCCGACCTGGGTGGTTTGATCGATATCGACGCAACTGACGGCCGGATCGCAGCACTGGTTTTTGTTGCCGCAGTTCGAGCCCGTCTTCTTGCAGCACGACGTGCCCTGTCCGGTGCAGTCGCAGTCCGCGTTGGCCGAACCGTCGGCATTGGTACAGCAACAGTCGGCCGCGTGGCCGGCGCCGCTATGGCCGGTGCCGTTGCCGACGGTCTGGCAGTTCAGCAGGTTGCCGAGCGCGCAGTGACAGATCTTGACCTGGATTTTGCCCTGGGTGGGACACCCGCCCGGGTCGACCACCGATATCCCGGGATTTCCGGGCTGCTTCGCCGGGGCCTTCGGCTTGTCCGGGGTCTTGTCCTTGTCCTTGTTCCTGTTCCGGTCCTTGCCCTTGCCCGGGCCGGCGTGATGGCGGTCGCCGCGGCCGTGGCCGCCGCCCTTGCCCTTGCTGCCGCCCTGGCCGGAGGGACCCTTCCGGGCTTCGGCGGCGGCGTCGGCATCCGCCGGGTGCTTGCCGGCGGCGGCGTTGTCGGCGCCGGCGGGGCGATTTCCTGTCT
>JBJTKE010000036.1:0-2704 GCA_046096285.1 Chloroflexota bacterium | reverse complement strand
GCCACCCTCTGGCCGACGCCGATTCCGCCGACGCCCGCCCCGCCGCCGGTCAACGACGAGCCCGCGGGGGCCAAGGCCGTCTCCGGTCCCTTCCCGTGGTCCGACACCATGCCCATCGCCGGCGCGACGAAGAACGTCGCCGATCCGGTGATGGACTGCATCGGCAAGCGGGGCGAGGCCTCCGTCTGGTACAAGCTGACCGTCGGATCGGCGGCCGCGGTGCAGGTCACCACCGCCGGTTCCTCCTTCGACACCGTGCTCGTCGTGCTCACCGGCGCCAACGGGACCACGCCGCTGCTGGCCTGCCACGACGACGTGAACTACCCGTCCGACGCCACCTCCACCGTCACCTTTTCCGCCGCGCCCGGCACGACCTACTGGATCGTCGCCTCCGCCTACTTCGCCGGACCGACCGGAGACCTCAAGGTCAACGTGGCGACGTTCGGGTCCGCGACGGCGACCGCGACGGCGACCGCGACGGCGACCGCGACGGCGACCGCGACCGCGACCTCCACGGCTACGGCGACTGCGACGCGCACGCCGAGCCCCACGCCAACGGCGACGGCGACCGCGACGGCAACCCGCACGCCAACGCCGACGGCGACCCCCACGGCGACCCCAACGGCGACGCCGACGGCGACCCCAACGGCAACACCCACTGCGACGCCGACGGCGACCCCAACGGCAACACCCACCGCGACCCCGACGGCGACACCCACCGCGACGCCAACGGCGACCGTGGAGTCGACCGACACGGCCGCCGAAACCCCGACCCCGACCCCGACTTCAACCTCGACCCCGACCCTCTCGCCCACGGTCCCGCCGCCACCGAGCGCGACGCCCGTGCCGCCCGCCCCGCCGGTCGACCGGACGCCGCCGGTGGTGCGGATCGTCTCGCCGGGCCCTGGGGCGCGATTGGCCTCGCTGACGGAGGTACGGGTTTCGGCGTCCGATGGCGAGAGCGGGATCGCCCGGGTCGAGGTGGTGATGTGCGCCGGATCGGGCTGCAGCCTGGCGAACGCGCGGATCGCCGGCGCGGACGTGGCGCGGCCGTTCGACGTGCGGCTCAATGCCCCGCCGCGCACCGGCACCGTCCGGTTCGCCGCGCGCGCAATCGACCGGGCCGGCAACTCCTCGCAGTCCCCGGCGGTGACGGTCTCCTTCGGCCGCAACCGCTCCGCGGAGTGCGTGGACCAGCGGGCCGCCGGGGCGAGAGAGGGCGCGGACGGCAGCCAGCGCGCCGCCGTTCGGGAGCGGGCGCGCGACGGCGGCCCCAATCGCGGCGACGAGCGTCGCGACGCTCGTCGCGACCGCACGCGCGGCCCGCGCGGCGATGGCGGGAAAGGCGCGGCTCGTCCCGGCGCCGAAGGCGGGCGGAGCGGGGAGTGCGGGGGCCGCGCCAGATCCGGCGCGGCCGGGGGTGGAACCGAACGTCCTGCGGGCGCCGGCAGGAAAAGCCGGGACTAGCCGCCGCCGGAAGGTCGCATCACTGCCACCCGCCGCCCGGCGAGGCTCACCCTGAGCCTGCCGCGAGCCCCGACACCTCGACGCGCGTGTCGGCGAAGTCGCCGCCGCCGCCGAGGTCGCTGAGGCCATCGCTGGTGAGGAGGTTGGCGAGGGCGCCTGAGCCATTGCCGGTTTCGGCGCGGCCCGACCCCCAGCCGAACGGGAGCGCGGCGATGCCGGGCCGCACCCGGTCCGCAACCCGGGCGCGCACGCGCAGTTCGCCGCGTTCATTGAACACGCGCACCAGGTCGCCGTCGGCGATGCCGCGGGCAGCGGCGTCATCGGCGTGCAGATCGAGCAGTGGCTCCCCGGCGGCCCGGCGGTGCCAGGCCAGACCGGCATACCCCGAGTTGAGGAAATGGACCTCGGACTTGGCGGTGAGCAGCGAGAGTGGCCAGCGCGCGTCGGTGTCGGGGGGCGTCCACGATGGGAGCGGATCACCACCCGCGGCGGCGAGGGCGGAAGAGCGGAACTCGGTTTTTCCGCTCGGGGTGGGGAAGCCGCCGTCGGCGAAGGGAAGCCAAGGCCGGGGCAGCGCCAATAGCGCCCAGCCGTCCTCCCAAAGCCGCTCGAAGGTGATGCCGTCGAGGTAGGGGTGGCCAGTGGCCAGCGCGGCCCGCGCGAGGGATTCGTCGCTTTCCTGCAACCACGGCTCGCCGAGGCCCATCGCGGCGGCGAGATCGCGGAACAACTGGGTGGTGGGGCGCGCCTCGCCGACCGGCGCGATGGCGGGTCGGTTGAGTGCGAGGCAGGTCTGGCCCCAGGAGGACATCAGGTCCAGGTGCTCGAGCTGGGTCGTGGCCGGGAGGACGTAGTCGGCGTAGCGGGCGGTGTCGGTGAGCGTCTGCTCGTGGACGACGGTGAACAGGTCCTCTCGGGCGAGGCCGCGGCGGACGAGCGCTTGGTTGGGCATGGTCACGGCCGGGTTGGAGCCGTAAACGACGAGCGCGGCCACCGGGGGATCGAGATGCTCCGCAGTGAGGGCGCGGCCGAGCTGGACCATGTTGAACGAGCGTAGTGCGGGGTTTTCGAGCTGGGGCATGTCCAGCGCCGAGCCGTCGACCGCTGTGGCGGCGAGCGAGGCGGTCATGTGCAGCAGGCCGCCGCCGGGATGGCGCCATGCACCGATCAGCGCGGGAAGGCAGGCGACCGCATGGTAGATGGCCGCGCCGTTGGCCCGGTGCTCCATGCCGATCAG
>JBJTKE010000035.1:0-7257 GCA_046096285.1 Chloroflexota bacterium | reverse complement strand
GGTGTCGCTGATCTACGGCCAGATGACGGAGCCGCCGGGCGCGCGCCTCCGCGTCGCGCTGACGGGCCTCACGGTCGCCGAGTACTTCCGCGACGTGAACCACCAGGACGTTCTCCTGTTCGTCGACAACATCTTCCGCTTCGTGCAGGCCGGCTCGGAAGTGTCGGCGCTCCTCGGCCGGATGCCGAGCGCGGTGGGCTACCAGCCGACGCTGGCCACCGAGATGGGGCAGCTCCAGGAGCGGATCACCTCGACCAAGACCGGCTCGATCACCTCGGTGCAGGCCATCTACGTGCCGGCCGACGACTACACCGACCCGGCGCCGGCGACGACCTTCGCCCACCTCGACGCGACGGTGTCGCTGGAGCGCTCGATCGCCTCCCGCGGCATCTTCCCGGCGGTGGACCCGCTCTCCTCGACCTCGCGCGTGCTCGACCCGCTGATCGTGGGCCAGCAGCACTACGACACCGCCCGCGAGGTGCAGCAGGTGCTTCAGCGCTACCGCGACCTGCAGGACATCATCGCCATTCTCGGCGTCGAGGAACTGTCGGACGAGGACAAGCTGATCGTCTCCCGCGCGCGGAAGATGGAACTGTTCATGTCCCAGCCGTTCTTCACCGCCGAGGTGTTCACCGGCGTGCCGGGCCAGTACGTGACGCTAGCCGACACGGTGCGCTCCTTCCGGGCGATCCTGGACGGCTCGGTGGATGCCCTGCCGGAGCAGGCGTTCCTGATGGTGGGCGACATCGACGGGGCGATCGCGAAGGCGGCGCAACTGTCGACCAAGGCGGCCTAGACCCGGGCAGGCTCCCGGGCCCGCGCTCCGGCGGAGGGCGGGCCCGCGAAAAGGATGCGGCTGATGGCCAAGCTGAACGTGGAAATCGTGACCGGCGAGCGGTTGCTGCTCTCCGAGACCGACGTGGACATGGTGATCGCGCCGGGCGCCGCGGGTCAGCTCGGGGTGCTGCCCCATCACGCGCCGCTGGTGACGCTGCTCGATGAGGGCGAACTGCGGCTGAAGAAGGGAACCGGCGAGCGGTCGATCGTGATCCACGGCGGCTTCATGGAAGTGACGCCGGAGAAGGTGATCGTGCTGGCCGACTCCGCCGAACATGCGGACGAAAGCGACCTCGCGCGGGCCGAGGAAGCGCGCCGGCGCGCCGAGGCAGCGATCCGCGACCGCGGCGAGACGGTGGAACTCGAACATGCGTTGAGCGCCCTGCGGCGGGCGAACCTGCGGCTGCAGGTCGCCAAGCGGCGGGGGACCGGGGTCACCAGCCAGCCGCCGCGGATGGGCTCCGGCGAGGGGTAGCCGCGAAGATTCCGGGATGTTGAGGGAAGCGAACGCCTCCGGCCGCCTCGGCCGGGGGCGTTTCGTCTTGACTGGCGGCGACAGCCCGGCGGCTAGGTCGCGGGAGAGATGGACCTCGCGAGCACCTCGACGCCGTGGTTGAAGGCCTCGAAATCGACGGTGCTGGCACCCTGGAAGGGGGCGTCGAGATCGCGCAGGAGGATCAGGGCGAGCACGATCAGGGCGGCGGAGCTGACCGTGATGGCGATGTGGAGCCGCTGGCTCGCCGGGTGGATGAGCACCAGCGCGAGCAGGGAGAGCAGACCGCCGAGGTAGAGGACGCTCCAGAACTGGTCGGGGAGGGCGATTCGGGTCAGGGTGAGACGGTCGCCGCGGGCTTCGTCGAGTTTGCCGAGCGTCTGCCAGGCGGGGTCGATACCGCCGCGGGCGCCCGCGGGGCCGGCGTTGATGCGCGCCATGATCCGGTAGACCTCCTGGAGCTTTTCCCGGCCGATGTCGGCGTTGATGTCGTCCGCAGACTGGCCGGTGAGCTCATGCGCGCCGATGGCGACGCCATAGTCGACGACCGCCTGCTGGAGGTCCTCGCCGCCGTCGCCCAGCCACGCGTAGGCCTGGCGGGTGAGCACGAACATCTCGTTGAGTTCGGTGGTGAGCCCTTCGTCGGCGCGCTGGTAGCGTTCCCAGGCGGCGGCCAGCGTGAGGCCGAGAATCAGCCCGTAGATGGCGATCACGGCGGCGGCGATTTCCCCGACGGAATCGGCGTCCTGCAGCAGCAGGCGGGCCATCCGCGACCGCACCAGCAGCACGGCGGCGACGACGAGGGCAAGCACGAGGACGATCGCCGCCAGTTGGCGGCCCTCGAAAAGCCCCATTCCCATGTGTGGCTGACTCCCGTGCAGTGTGCCCCTGCACCGTGACTGTACCACCAGCGGGAGGCGGCGGCGTCCTGCGGCGGCTACGGGCCGGCGGCGGCCGACTTCTGGAGAACGGCGACGCCGCTGCGGAAGGAATCGAAGTCGATGGTGCTGGTGCCGGAGAGCGGCGCGTCGAGTTCGCGCAGGAGGACGAGGGTGAGGATGATGAGGAGGGCGGCGACGAGGGAGATGGCGAGGTGGAGGCCCCGGTTCTCGGGGTGAATGACGATGAGCAGGAGCAGCGAGATGGCGCCGCCCACCCAGAGGACGGTCCAGAAGGCGTCGGGCAGGGCCTGGCGGGTGAGGGTGAGACGCTGGCCGCGGGCGACGTCGAGGTTGGCGAGGGCGGTCCAGGCGGGCTGGATGGCGTTGCTGGAGCCGCCGGGACCTGAGGTGATCTCCCGCATCAGTTGGTACATGCGGGTGATCTCGGCGCGGGCGGGGGCGTTGTCGATCTGGTCGGCGGATTGCCCGGTGAGCTCGTAGTCGGAGACGGCGATGCCGTAGTCGACGACCGCCTGCTGGAGGTCGCCGCCCTCCGCGCCCGCCCAGTTGTCCGCGATCCGGAAGAGGACGAACATCTCGTTCAGTTCGGCGTTGAGGGTCTCGTCCGAGCGCTGGTAGCGCTCCCAGGCGGCGGCGAGGGTGAGACCGAGGATGAGGCCGTAGACGGCGATGGCGGCGGCGGAAACGGCGGCCACGGAGTCGGCGTCCCGGGTAAGCACCGAATCGAGCCGGGAGCGGACCAGGAGCACGATGGCGGCGACCACCGCCAGCACCAGCAGGATCAGGCCGTAGTCCTCGGTCGAGATGCCGAACATGGAGTTCCGTCTCCTGTGCCGCGACGGGCCGTACCCCGGCATGATACCCACCAGCGCGGCGGCGGGTCGGAGGTTGGAGCGGCGCGTCACGGAACGGATTCTTCGATGCCGTCGATGCCGCGCCCGAAGACGTCGATGTTGATGGTGCTTGCGCCGTTGAGGGGAGCAGCGAGATTGCCGGGGAGGATGACATCGCAGACGATGACGGGGGAATCGGACCCTCCCGCCGCTCGCGGCGGCGGGCCGGGATGGCCGGACGCCGGGGATCAGACGCGGCCGGGGATCGGCGAGGATCGGACGATGGGGAACGCGAAGGACGCTGCTCCGCGAATCGAGCTCACGCGGGAGGAAGCGGGGGCGCTGGCGACGATGGCGCAGGGGCTTGCCGCCCGGCCGCCGGCGCCGGCCGGCCGCGAGGCCTGGCAGGCGTTGCTGCTGGAAACCATTGGACGCATGGGGTGCGTGCAACTCGACACGATCTCGGTCATCTCGCGGAGCCACGAAACCGCGCTGTGGAGCAGGCTCGGTCCCTACGACCCGGAAGACCTCGCGGCGCTGCTGCACCCCCGCGGCGACCTGATGGAGTACTGGGCGCACGCGGCCGCGATCGCGCCATCGGCGTGGTTCCCGCTGTTCCGGCCAGCGATGGACAGGTACCGGGCCCGGAAGGAGCGGCCGGGGGAGTGGGCGGCGGAGGAGCGCGAGCTGATTTCGCGGGTGCTGGAGGCGGTGCGGGAGCGGGGCCCGATCCCGTCGCGGGCGTTCGCGCGGGCACAGGGGGCGCGGCCCGCGGCGTGGGAGTGGTGGGGCGGGAAGCCGGAGCCGCGGGCGCGGGAGCACCTGTGGTAGACCGGGGACATCGCGGTGCATCGGCGGGAACCCAGCTTCGAGCGGGTATGGGACCTGACCGAGCGGGTGATCCCGGCCGAGGTGCTGGCGGTGCGGCTTGGGGAGCAGGACGCGGCGCGGCAGCTCGCGGCGCGGGCGCTGGCGGCGCTCGGGGTGGCGACGCCGCACTGGCTGGCCGACTACTTCCGGGCGTACCGGCCGCACGTCCCGCTGCCGCAGGCGCGGCGGGAGCTGGCGGCGCTGGAGGCATCGGGAGAGGCGGTTCCGGCGCGGATCGCGGGGCTGGCGGGAACGCACTGGCTGCACGCGCCGATGGTGGACCGGCTGGAGGACCTGCGCTCGGGCGGGTGGCCGGAGCTGACGACGCTGCTCTCCCCCTTCGACAACCTGGTCTGGCACCGTGGGCGGGCGGAAACGCTGTGGGGCTTCTTCTACCGGATCGAGACCTACACCATCGCGGAACGCCGGCAGTACGGGTACTACTCGCTGCCGATCCTGCACCGGGGCCGGCTCGTGGGGCGGCTGGATCCGTCGATGGACCGCAAGGGCAAGGCGCTGACGGTGAAGTCGGTCCACCTGGAGCCGGGGGTGCGGGCGACGGCGGCGTTGGCCGCGGCCATCGGCGGGGCGGTGGCCGACCTCGGGCGGTTTCTCGGCGCCGAAAACGGGGTGCGGGTGCTGGGGGGCGATGCGGCGCTGGCGACGGCGATCGAGCGGCGGGCCACCCGGTAGGCCCCGCCGACTGCGGATTCGCGCCTGCGCGCTCACCCACCGGCTGGGGCGGAAGGGCCGCCGCTGGTGGGCGGCTCGCCGGTGCGGGCGCGGGCGGGAACGTCGCGTTCTCGCGCCGGATTGCTACACTCGCCCGGTGAGAAGGCGGCGGCCATCGCATGGCGGTGATGGCGGTCCGGCGTCGGGGACCACGGAAAGGACCATACCGGTGAGCGAGCGCGACTATCGAGGCTGTTCGTGGTGGCTGGAGAGCTGCGAGGACGACCTGACGCCGCGGCCGGCGCTCGACGGGTCGATCGACGTGGACGTGGCGATCATGGGAGCCGGGTTCACCGGGCTGTGGACGGCGTGGCACCTGCTGCAGCGGGAGCCGGGGCTGGAGATCGCGGTCATCGAGAAGGAAATCGCGGGGTTCGGGGCCTCGGGCCGGAACGGCGGCTGGTGCTACGCCGGGTTTGCGGTGGGACCGGACGCGATGACGCAGCGCTTCGGCCGCGAGGCGGCGCGCAGCGTGGCGCTGGCCATGATCGGGGCCGTGAACAACGTCAAGGACGTCTGCGAGAACGAGAACATCGACGCGGACATGGCGCACAGCGGGGCGATCGAGTTCGCCCGCGCACCCTACCAGGTGCCGAAGATCCGGGGGATGGCCGAGGAGTACGCCGCCATCGGGCTCGAGGACCGGGTGCCGCTGCTGGACGCGGCGCAGGCGGCGGAGCACCTGCGGGTGCACGGGGCGATCGAGGCGGTGTGGACGAAGGACGGGCTGACCGTGCAGCCGGCCAAACTGGCGCGCGGGCTGGCGCGGGCGGTCGAGCGGCGCGGCGCGACGATCTACGAGCAGACGGCGGTGCTGGACTACCACGGCGGGGAGCGGCCGCGGCTGGTGACCTCGCGGGGCGAGGTGCGGGCACGGCGGGCGATCGTGCTGGCGGGCGAGGCGTACCTGTCGCAACTGGACAAGACGCGGCGGCACGTGATCCCGATCACCTCGAACATCGTGCTGACCGAGCGGTTGCCGGCCTCGTTCTGGGAGGAGGTCGGCTGGGAGGGCCGGGCGACGGTCGGCGGCTTCGGGCCAACCGGGGCGTACATCCAGCGGACGAAAGACGATCGCATCGCGTTCGGGCCGTACCGCGGGCGGTATCCGTGGCTGTCGCGCATCTCGGATGCGTTCGAGCGCGACGAGGCGACCTTCGCCCACGCCCGGCGGGCGGCGGCGGTCTGGGTTCCGGGGCTCCAGGCTTACCAGTTCACGCGGTCGTGGGGCGGGGTGCTGGGGTCGCCGCGAGACCACCTGCCGACGATGGGATTCAACCCGCGGACCAAGGTCGGCATGGCGTTCGGGTACACCGGGGAGGGGGTGGCCGCCGCCAACCTCTCGGGGCAGGTGCTCGGCGACCTGATCACCGGGCGGGACACCGAACTGACCCACCTGCCGATGGCGACCCACCAGCCGCAGCCGTGGGAGCCGGAACCGCTGCGGTGGGCGGGGGTGACCTACGTCCGCAAGAGCCACTACCGGCTCGACGAGGAGGCGGAGCGGACCGGGGCATACCCCGAGCGCAAGACGCTGGCCCAGCGGCTCTACGACCGCTGACGGCAAGCCGGTCAGAAGCAGCGCCGGAACCCCCGCTCGGAGGCCACGCCGGGGCCCAGGCGTTGATCCCCTCACGGCCGTCATCGACCGGGGTGACGATCCTCTTGCCGCCGCCGTCCCTGCGACAGGTGCGGAAGATGGGGCGGGCCTGGCCATGTGATCCTCGCTCGCGGCGGCATCCTGGACCCGAGCGGCGGGGGGCCGGGCGGGAAGCGGCTGTCAACCCGTTGACACGGGGCCGGAGCCTATAATGGCCGCCGCCGACCGGGGGCCAGGCCAGGCGCGCCGGACCCGTTGGGGGCGGCGGAAATGCCCCAAGGACCGACCCATGCACGCACGCGATGACGCCAGCCGCTCGTTCTGGCTCGAGACCTGCGGCGACGACCTGACGCCGCGGCCGGCGCTCGACGGGTCGGTCGATGTCGACGTGGCGATCATGGGGGCCGGTTACACGGGGCTGTGGACGGCCTACCAGGTGCTGCGACGGGAGCCGGGTCTGCGGGTGGCGGTCGTCGAGGGGGAGATCGCCGGATTCGGGGCATCCGGGCGGAACGGCGGGTGGTGTTACCCGAGCATCGCGATCGGACCGGGGGAACTGACCCGGCGATTCGGGCGGGAGGCGGCGCGGGCGACGCTGCTCGCGATCGAGAACGCAGTGCGGGAGGTGGACCGCACCTGCACGGCGGAGGGCATCGAGGCGGACATCGCGCGGGACGGCGGGATGGAGGTCGCGCGGGCGTCGTGGCAACTTCCGAAGGTGATCGGGGCGTACGAGGAGTACGAGGCAGCCGGGATGGGCGATCACGTCGAGTTGCTCGACGCGGCGCAGACGCTGGCGCGGGTGCCCGCGGCGGGCGCGATCGCGGCGTTCCGGAAGAAGGAGGCGATCGCGATGCAGCCGGCGAAACTGGCCCGCGGCGCGGCGCGGGCGGTGGAGCGGCTGGGGGGGACGATCTACGAGCAGACGCCGGTGACGGATTACCACGGGGGCGAGCGGCCGCGGCTGGTGACCGGGCGGGGCGAGGTGCG
>JBJTKE010000034.1:0-2500 GCA_046096285.1 Chloroflexota bacterium | reverse complement strand
GCTGTTGCCGCCGCTGCGGCTTCGGCAGCAACCACCACGACGGTGGCGGTCATGGCCGGGTGGAACTCGCAGTGGTAGGCCCAGGTTCCCGGCGTGTCGAACGTGTGGGAGAAGGTCGCGCCCTTCGCGATGGGGCCGCTGGCGACGGAGCCGTCGTCGGTGGTGACGGTGTGCGGGTCGTCGTCGTTGTTGGTCCAGACGACGGTCGTTCCGGCGACGACGGTGAGGGTCTGCGGGGAGAAGGCATCCTGGCCGGCGGGAACCTCGACGTTGACCGTCTGGCCCGGCCCGCCAGGCGCGGGGGCCGGGGCGGCCGGGTCGGCCGGGGCGCCGGACTGGCCGCCAGCGCAACCGCCCGGAGCCATGAGGCCGGCCGGGACGGCCGTTCCGGGCGCGATCTCCGGGTCGATCCGCAGGATCCAGCCGTCGCGGTCATCCCCGCCGTAGGCCGGTCCGGCGACGTAGAGCGCGCCGTCCGGCCCGATGTCCAGGCCGATCGGGAAATTCAGCCCTTCCACCACGACGTCGAGGGTGTCCGGCCCGCTCTGGCGGACGAGGCGGCCGGTGTTGGGGCGCATGCCGTCGGGGGTGTCGTTGCCGGTGGCCATTTCGAGGGCCCAGAGCGAGCCGTCCGGGGCGACGGCGATGCCGGTGACGGTGGTGAGCCCGGTCCAGAAATCGGCGACCGTGCCGTTGGCGGAGACGACCATCACCTTCGCGGTGCCGTCGGTGTGGGGGGAGGGCGTGAGCGAGCCGATGTAGACCCCGCCGTTCGGGGCCTCGGCCAGCGCGGTGACGACCATGTGCTGCTCGCTGGTGTCGGCCACGCGGACGATGGCGCCGTCGTCGGAGAGTTGATCGACCTCGCCGCTGTTGGAGTCGACGAACCAGATGCCGCCGTTGTTGGCGACCATCCTGAACGGTTCGCCGCGGGGGTTGCGGTCGCCCGGCGGGCTCTTCACCGGGTTGGCGTTGAGCCAGGTGGTGAGGTCGGCGACGAGCGTGGTCGACCCGTCGGCCTCGACCTTGTAGACGCCGTTCGGGCGCTTCGGGTCCATGTCGGCCAGCGCGCCGGTGGTGGCCACGAGGGCGAGCACCTCGCCGTTGCGGACCAGCACGTCCTGCGTGCCGAGCACGTCCCTGAAGGGGTCGAAACTGCTTGGCAGGCCCTCGCCGTGGGAGACGGGGCAACTGCCCTCGATGCGGACGACGCCGGCCGCGGGTCCGGTGCTGGTCGCCGAATCGCCGGTGCCGGACTGGGCGACGTAGAGTGCGCCGTCATCGCCCCAGGCCATGGCGCGCGGGTTTGCGAGGTCGGAGGCAACGCGGGTGATGCTGGCCGTCCCGGCGGCGGCCTGTGTCGGCGCAGGTTCCGGGGAGGCCGGGGAGGCCGGGGCCATGCTGTGCTGGGCCATGCCGTCGCCGGCGGCGGTCGCGGCCGCGCCGCTGCAGGGGCGGGCGGTGAGCGCGCCGGCGGCGTACTGCATGGGCTGGACGGCGGCGGGATCGACCCGCAGGACGGCGCCCTCGACCGGCATGGCCGGGATGGCGGGCAGCGAGACGTACAGCGCGCCGTCCGGGCCAGCGGCGAGTCCCACGGGCAGATCGAGGCCGGTGACGACGTCGGCGGAACTGGCGGCTCCGGTCTGGCGCACGAGGCGGCCGGTGCCGTTCGGCATGCCGTTGCCGGCGCTCATCTCGAGGGCGTAGAGCGTGTTGTCGGGGCCCACGGCGATGCCGGTGACCTGGGTGAGCCCGGTCCAGACCGTGGTGACGGTTCCGTCGGGGGCGATCCGGTCGACGCGGGAGGCGCCCGGCGCGTAGGGCGCCTCGGTGAGAAAGGAGGCGTAGAGGTTGCCTGCCCGGTCGGAGGCGAGCCCGGTCATCACCGGGTGGCCGGGGGAGAGGTCGGCGATCCGCTGCGCGGCGCCGTCCGGCGAGACGGCGACGACGGAGGCGGTGCGGGCGTCGCCGAGGATGAGTTGCCTGCCATCGGTGACGAGGGCATAAAGGTCGCCGTTGGGGTCGAAATCGCCCGACTTGAAGGCGGGCGGGTTCTTCGCCAGCCATGCCGGGAAATCGAAGATGAGGGAGGACGAGCCGTCGGGGGCGATGCGGACGATGCCCGGCGTCGCTCCCGGGTTGCCGGATGGCGGACCGCCGACCGGGATCAGGGCGTAGAGATCGTCGCCGAGGAAGGCGACATCGGCGACGCCCCGGTAGGACATCCCGTTGAAGGTCGAGGGCAGGCCGCGCGCGACCGGCACGCCGCACCCGGCGACGATCTTGACGACCGATGCGCTCGGGCCGCCCCGGTTGCCGGAGGCGGATGCTCCCATGTCGTCGCCGACGCCCTCGGTCTCGCCGCCGATGCCGGCAAGCCCGACGTAGAGCGCGCCCGCGCCGTCCCAGTCCATTCCGCGCGGGCTGGCCAGTCCGCTGGCGACGACGGACAGGCCGGTCACGTTCGGGGCTGCGGGGGCCATCGGCGCGGCAGGGG
>JBJTKE010000033.1:0-4811 GCA_046096285.1 Chloroflexota bacterium | reverse complement strand
CGAGCCCAGCCCCGGCGCCCCGCCCGACCCGGAGGATCCCGTCTTGCACTCCGCCACCACCGGGCGGGAAAGATCGACCACCCCCGCCCGGTAGAGCGGGTAGAGCCCGAGGATGGTCGTCGTCGCCATGCAGCCCGCGCTCGATATCAGGTTGCTCTCTCGAATCTCCTCGCGGTGCAGTTCCGGGATGCCGTACACGAACTCCCGCAGCATCCCCGGATGCTCGTGCTCGTGGCCGTACCACCGCGGGTAATCGGCCGCGTCGCGCAGCCGGAAGTCGGCCGAAAGATCGATGATCACCCGCGCCATCCCCCGCAGATGCGCCATCTTGCCCATCGCCACCCCGTGCGGCAGGGCGACGAACAGCACGTCCACCGGGTCCAGCGACTCCACGCTGCTGAACTTGAGATCGGTCACCTTGCGGAGATTCGGATGCACCCCGCGGATGAACTTCCCGGCGTTCCGCTCCGAGGTGACCTGCCTGAGGGTGGCGTTGGGGTGGGAGAGCAGCAGGCGGACCGCCTCGCCGCCAGCGTACCCGCTCCCTCCGATGACCGAGACGTCGACCATGACCGTTGCCTGCTCCTTGCCCGGGCGGTGCCGGGATCAGCCGCGGGGCGCCCCCCACAGCAGCGTGTACAGCGATACGGCGGCGATCGGGCCGCTCGCGAGGTCATCCTCCAGCCGGGCGATGCCGGCCGCGAACGCCGCCTCGTCGATCAGGTGGAGGGAAGAATAGGCCCTGTCGCGGTAGCCCGAAATGTCGTTCAGCGGGTAGGGCTGCTCGGCATGCTCCTCGAAGATGCCGCCGAAGCCCGCCGCCATCATTTCGCTCGCCAGCGTGCCGATCGAGGGATAGCGCGCGAGTTCGATTGCCACCGTCTCCGGGAAGTGGCTGCTCAGCGGGATCCGCCGCGCGATGTCGTGATGCGAGTCGGTCACGGTGCAGAGGCGGCCCCCCGGGCGCAGCACCCGCAGCGCCTCCGCGAAAAACGCCGGCCGATCCTTGACATGGTGAATAACGTCGCAGGAGTAGACCAGATCGAAGGTCCCGTCCTCGAAGGCGAGGCGCTCGGCGGACCCCTCGGCGAGGATCAGGTCGCGGTCCTGCGTGCCGGCCTTTGCGAGCATCTCCCGCGACGGGTCGATGCCGAAGACGGTCGCCCCGGTGGCGGCGCGGATGGCGCTCGCGTAGTTTCCGGTGCCGCAGCCGACCTCCAGCGCGCGCGAGGCCGCGCCCAGTTCGCCGCCCGCCATCAGCCCGGCGAAGACCCCGGGGTGAATCTTGCGGTGCCGGGCGTAATCCCCGGCGATCCGGTTGTAGTCGAGCGTGCGCGCCATCGCCTCAACTCCCGGCGGCCGCCAGCCTGCGTTCCCGGCTGGCCCGTCCAACCTGCAGGACGTAATCGACGATCTTGCCGGGGATGTCCACCCCCGTGGTGTCGATCGAGTTGCGGAACTCCATCGTGTAGTTGACCTCGATCACCTGCAGCCCCCCGGCGCTTTCCATCAGGTCGATCGCGACCACGCCCCCGCCGACCGCGGCCGCCGCCGCCCGGGAAAGACGGTCGATTTCGGGGGTCACCGGGCAGTTGCTGGCCTGCCCGCCGCGGGCGGTGTTGGTGATCCAGTGCTCGCTGGCGCGGTAGATCGCGCAGATCGTCTCGCCGCCGACGACGAACGAGCGGATATCCCGCCCCGGCTTTTCGACGTACTGCTGGATGTAGAACGCGCCATGATGGAAGGAGCCGAGCGTCACCTTGTGCTCCAGCACCGCTTCCGCCGCGTCCCGGTCGTTGATCCGCGCCAGCAGCCGCCCCCACGATCCTACCGGCGGCTTGATCACCACCGGGTATCCGAGTTCCTCGCAGGCCGCCAACGCCGACTCCGGGGTGAACGCCAGCAGGGTGCGGGGGGTTGGCACGCCGTCGCGCTCCAGCGCGGCAGAGGTCAGCAGTTTGTCGCCGCAGGTGTTGGCCACCTCGTAGGTGTTCACCGTCGGCAGGCCCCAGTCGTTGAGCAGCTTCAGCGTGTAGAGCGCGCGCAGGTGATTGATGCAGCGTTCGAGGAACACGTCGCAGGCGGCCATCTCCGGCCCCGGGCCGCCGAGATCCAGCCGGAACTCGCGGTCGTCGAACCGGATCACCTCGGCCCCGCGCGCCTCCAGTTCGTGCAGGAGCAGTTTCTCCTCCACCCGCACGCGGGACATCAACATGCCGACCCTGATGCCGTTTCCGGATTCCATGATTCGTTCGTCCTCCGCGGCGCGCGCGCCTGCTGTCGCCCCGCGCCGGACCCGGTCCGGCGCGGTCAGGGAACCCCGGCGCGCCAACGGCGCCGGGCGGGCGGCAGCCCCGGTCAGCGCGTCGCCGACACCGCCGGGGCGCAGCGCTTGTCTTTCGCGCGCCGGGCGGTTTCCAGCGTTTCGGTCACGATTTCCGCGGCGATGTCCGTGTCGGTCGTTTCCATCAAGCCCTTGAATTCGCCGCCGCTGTTGACCTCCACGATCTTCAGCCCATCCTGCGTTTCGATCAGGTCGACCCCGGCCAACCGGGCCTTCACCGCCGCGCAGGCGTCGAGCGCGAGGCGCTCGATGTCCGCCGTGATCGGGCAGGGGAGGGAGGTGGCCCCGCGGGCGGCGTTGGTCACCCAGTGCGCCGACATGCGGTACGACGCCGCCAGCACCCGGTCCCCGACCACGTAGGCGCGGATGTCCCGGTCGGGCTTGCGCACGAACTCCTGGATGTAGAACACCCCGTGCTGCACGGATCCCAGCTCCAGCTTCTGCGCGATGACCGCCTTCGCCTGCTCGGGGCCGTTCACCTTCGCCAGCAACCGCCCCCACGACCCGCCCACCGGCTTCATGACCGCCGGGTAGCCCACGATTTCCAGCGCCCTCAGCGCGGATTCCGGGGTGTAGGCGATGATCGTTCGCGGGGTGGGCACGCCGGCCGCCTCGAGCGCCATGCTGTTCTCCGCCTTGTCGTCGCAGATGAACACCGACTCGGCCGTGTTCAGCGTCGGGATGCCCCAGCGCTCGAAGGCCCGGATCGTGTACCCCGCCCGGGCGTGGGCCACGCAGCGGTCGAGCAGCACGTCGATCTCGATGCCGTTCGCGCTCGCGCTGTGCCGGGAGATGTCCAGCACCAGGTCGCGGTCGAACAGCGGCGTCACCGGGATGCCGCGCCCGCGGGCGTTGGCCAGGATCAGTTTCTCCTCGGTCCGCAGGTAGGACACGAGAACGCCGAGTCTCGGCTGGCTGGCGGCCGCTGGTGCGCTCACATGGCCTCCAGTGCGCCGGCCAGCACCCGGATGGCGCGCGCGTAGTCGTCGAGCGCCAGGCGCTCCTCCGGGGTGTGGTCGAGCGCGGCGTCGCCGGGGCCGTAGGCCAGGATGGGGCAGTTCCAGATCGGCCCGACGATGGTCATGTCTGAGGTTCCCAGTTTCACGGTGAAGCGCGGATTGCCTCCCTGCGCCCGGATCGCCCGCAGGAACGGCGGCACGATCGGGCTGGTGCGCGGGGAGCGATACCCCTCCTGCACCCCATCCAGGATCAGCCGCGCCGGGCCGGCGAGTTCGTAGAGCCTGGCCAGCAACGCCTCCACGTCGACGCCCGGCGGCATCCGCAGCCCAATGGACAGGAACGCGCTGTCAACCAGTCCTTCGGTCCCGCCGCGCATCACCCGCAGCGCCGGCATCAGCGTCGTGAACAGCGTCCTGTTCTCCACCGCCTCGTTCTGTTCGGCGCAATGGGCGACCACCCCGTTCCAGAAGCGCACCGCCTGCTCGCAGGCCGGTTCGCCGGGACCCGCGGTGTGCCGGGAGGGCTGTTCCAGTTCGTAGATCAGCGACAGCGTGCCGCGATAGCCGAGGCATACGGCATCCCAGGCGCTCGGTTCGCCGATCACGCAGAAGTCCGGCGCGGGCCACTTCGCCACCTCGCGCGCGCCAGGCGAGCCGATGCGTTCCTCGCCCACCGCTCCAACCACCGTCACCCGGCAGTTCAACCGCGGCGCCGCCATGGCGGCCGCGGCGACGAACGTGCACAACGGACCCTTGGCGTCCACCGCGCCGCGCCCCCAGAGTTCGCCGCCCTCGATCCGCACCGGGATCCGTCCCGGGACGGTGTCGATGTGGCCCAGCAGCACGACGTGGCGCTCGCCGGACCCGATCCGGCCCACCGCGTTGCCGGCGGCGTCGATCTCGGCGGCAAACCCCCGCCGGTCCATCTCGCGGACCAGTTCGGCCACCGCCTGGCCCTCGTTGTCCGACAGGCTCTCGATTTCGACGAGCCGCCGTATCAGGTCGATGTCCTCGGCGCTCGCCGGAGCGACCGCGGCGTCAGGCAGTGAGGATGACGGCACCGCGAATCTCCTCCCGGTCGAACGTAACGGCTGACAACATGGCCTGGGCGCGGTCCGGCGCGCCTGCGCGCCCGGACTGTCCGAGCGCGAGCGCGGCGATGGCCCCGGCCACGGTGACCCCGCCGACTGGCGCCGCGTGGCGGAAATCTGGCGCGGGATCGATGTCCCAGACGAGCGGCCCCCCGCCCCGGTCGACGATCTGCACGCCGCAGAGGTCGGCGCCGATCGCGGCCGCGGCGGCCTCGGCGAGGCGCAGCACGGCGGGCTCCATCGCGGCCCCTTCGCGTCCCTGCACGGCGACGGCGCGGCCGCCGGCAACGATCACCTGGGCCGCGTGGGCGCCCGAGCCCGCCTGCACCAGCGAGAGCCGCTCGATGCCCGACCCGAGCACCATGCGGTGTTCGGTGATGGCTTCGGCCGCGTCCCGGTCCAGCAGGGCGATTGGCC
>JBJTKE010000032.1:0-7972 GCA_046096285.1 Chloroflexota bacterium | reverse complement strand
CCGCCGGAAAGCTCGCGCGGCAGCCGGCTCAGATAGGGCGTCAGCTCCAGCATCCCGGCGACCTCGCCGACCCGGCGCCGGATTTCGTCCTTCGGCCGCTTCTGCAGGCGCAGCGTGAACCCGATGTTCTCGGCCACGCTCATGTGCGGATACAGGGCGTACTGCTGGAAGACCATCGCCACGTCGCGCTGGAACGGACCGAGCCCGTTGACCTGCCTGCCGTCGAAGAGGATATCGCCGGAGGTGGCGTCCTCCAGCCCGGCAAGCAGGTTCAGGGTCGTCGATTTTCCGCACCCCGAAGGACCGAGCAGCGTCAGGAACTCGCCATCCGCGATGGCGAGATCGATCCCCGCGACGGCCTCGACGCCGCCGTACCGCTTCGTCACCCCGGTCAGTTCGACCCGCGCCACGTCCGTTATCCCTTCACCGCGCCCTCGGCGAACCCGCGCAGGATCGCCTTCCGGAACAGGATCGCGAGCGCCACCACCGGCAGGCACGCCAGCACCGCCGCCGCCATCATCTCCCCGATCTTCGTCTGATACTGCCCGGCGAACTCCGAGATCGCGATCGGCGCGGTCTTGGTGTGCAGCCGGGTCAGCACCACCGCGAACAGGAACTCGTTCCAGGCCTCGATGAACGCGAACACCGCCGCCGCGAACAGGGGAGGCCACGAGATCGGCAGCACCACCAGTCGGAACGTGTTCCACGCGGAGGCTCCGTCGACGGCCGCCGCCCGCTCCAGTTCGCGCGGGATCGCCTCGAAAAAGCCCTTGAGGATCCAGATCACCACCGGCAGCACGAACGACAGGTAGACGACGATCAGCCCGGCCCGGGTGTCGATCAGCCCCAGCCTGCTCATCACGATGAACAACGGGATCACGATCACGATGCCCGGGAACATCTGCGTCGCCAGCACCAGCAGCGCGATCCGGTCCCCGCCGGGGATCGAAAGCCGCGCCAGCGCATAGCCCGCCGCCGCCCCCAGCGCCAGCGCGATGAGCGTCGTCCCCAGCGAAACGATCGTGGACGTCAGCAGCGCAGGCCCCAGCGACTGCCCGCTGGCCAGCACCTCGCGGTAGTTGCCCAGCGTCCAGGACGCGGCGGCGAGGTCGGGCGGGCGACTGGTCAGCGCCTTCGTCCGCAGCAACGAGGAAACGACCAGCCAGATGATCGGCAGCATCGTCCACAGCACGAACAGGGCAAGCCCGGCGCCGACCCCGAAATCGCCCAGCCGGGAGCGCCTCATGCCGGCGTTCCCCCACCGGCCGGCCGCCGCCGCGGCGCGAACCCCCGCACGATCAGGATGGCCAGCGCCAGCATGATCAGGAAGATCGCGTTGGCGATGGCCGCGCCATACCCGAAATCGAGGAAGTTGAAGCTCACCCGGTAGGCGAGGAAGTTGAGCAGCCGCGTGGCGTCGGCGGGGCCGGCCTTCGTCAGCACGAAGATCAGGTCGAACACCTTGAACGACCAGATCGTCTGCAGCACCACCGCCAGCATCAGCGGCGTCCGCAGTCCCGGCAGGGTGACGAACCGGAACCGGCTCCACGCCCCGGCCCCGTCGACCGTGGCGGCGCGGTAGAGGTACGACGGGATGTTCTGCAACCCCGCCAGCAGCAGCAGGGTGATGAACGGCACCGACTTCCAGACGTCAGCCAGCAGCAGCATCCGCAGCGCCAGCGATGGGTCGCCGAGCCAGTTCACCGGCCGCTCCGACAGGCCCAGCCCGACGACCACGGCGTTCAGCACCCCGTAGTTGGCGTTGTAGATCCACTTCCACAGGATGGCGTTGGCCACCGGCGCGATGGCCCAGGGGATCAGCAGGATCACCCGGAACAGCGGCTTCTGCCCCATCGGATGATGGAGCAGCAAGGCCGCGCCCAGCGAGATCAGGACGACGAGCAGCACCTCGCCAGCGGTGAAGAAGGCTGAATGGCGCACCGCCAGCCAGAACGCCTCGTCCCCCGCCATCTGCCGGTACTGGGCGAGCCCCGCGTACTCGGTCTGCAGGCCGCCGGGGGCCATCTCCGCCCGCTGGACCGAAAGCAGCAGCGTCCGGGCACTGGGGTAGAGGACGACCGCGGCCAGCACCAGCAGGGCCGGCAACACGAGAACGAGGCCGGTCCGCTGCCGGCCCCGCTCCAATGCTCCGGTCGCCGCCGGGGGCATCCGCGCGCGTTCCGGGGGCCGCCTAGCCGAGGCGCTTCTTCACGATCTCGGTCACCTGGTCGGAGGCGTCCTTGAGCGCCTCCTCCGGCGTCTTGGCGCCACCCAGCGCCTTCTGGATCTCGGTTCCGAGGGCCTGCGTCACCTGGTTGTAGTCGGGGGTGACGAAGCTGTCGTAGGGGAACTTGGCCTGCTCCAGCACGACCGCGGCGTTCGGGGCGGCGGCCTGCACCTCGGCATCCTCGAGCACGGACAGGCGGATCGGCAGCCAGCCGGTGTCCAGCCACTGCTGCTTCTGCACCTCCGGGCTGAGGTAGAAGGCGACGAGTTCCGCCGCCTTTTCCGGAGCGGCGCAGGTGGCCGCGATGGTCCAGGCGTCGGTGCCGTCGATCGAGGCGGAGGTCACCGGGCCGGCCGGCAGGATCGCCGAGCCGAGTTTGCCGACGATCTGGGAGGCCTCGGGATCGTTGGCCGGCTTCCACATGAACGGCCAGTTCATCATCATGGAGGCGTTGCCCGCGGTGAGCACGTTGGTGGCGTCGTTGATGCCCACGTACGAGAGCGAACCGGGGTCGGTGGAGCCGTTGGTCATCATCTCCACCATCAGGGAGAGGGCGTCGATCCCGGGCGCGTCGTTGAAGACCGGCATCCCGTCGTCCCCGTACATCTTTCCGCCGGCCTGCTGGAGAAAGGTCATCCAGTAGGAGGCCACGCCGCCGATGCCCTCCGGCGCGCCGTAGTTGAGCACCCAGCCGGAGCGCCCGTCGCGGGTGAGTTCCAGGGCGTAGCCCTTGAGTTCGTCCCACGTCTTCGGCGGCTCCTTCAGGCCGGCCAGTTCCATGTGCTCGGTGTTGTAGAACAGGGTGAGCAGCGAGAGCGAGAAGACCACGCCCAGTTTCTTGCCATCCCAGGTGACGGTGCTGAAGGAGGAGGGCGGCAGATCGGCCACCAGGTCGGCCGGCAGGTAGTCGTCCATCGGGGCGAGGAACTGCGCGAACTCGGGCACCCAGCCGCAGTTGTACATGATGTCGTGGACGTGGGTGCCGGAGGCGAAGTTGGTCGCCATCTTGTCGTGCAACTGCGGCCAGGCGACCGCCTCGTAGGTCACGGCCACGTCGTTGGCGGCCTTCCAGGCATCGAACTCCGGGATGGCGAACTCGGCCACGCCCGGGGGCGCCGGATCGGGCGCCAGCGGCGACAGCACCGCCAGATCGGTCGCCGCCGAAGCGCTCCCGATCGGTCCGCGCAGCCCAAGGGCGGCAAGTCCGGCCGCGCCGGCGGCGCCCTTGAGCACGCCCCGGCGGCTCGTGGGCAGGGAAAGCATGGTCGAGGTGCGGCGCATGGAATTCCTCCTCGTCGATGGCAGGACGCACGTCGTCAGCGCGGCCGGGAATCGGTCATCGTTCCAAGCCTGCGCCGATGCTATCCGCGCCTGGCGGTCCCGGTCAAGCGCGATGCGCGCCCAATGCCCGTTCCCGCCGCACATGCGAAAATCCCCGCGCCTGGAGGATGCGCCATGAAGAGCCCCGGCGGGGCGATCCCTCGCGAAGTGGATACCGTGATCGTCGGCGCGGGGACCTGCGGCTGCGCCGTCGCCTCCCGCCTCATCGTCGGCACGGACCGCACCGTGCTGCTGGCCGAGGCGGGCCCGGACTGGGGGCCGTACTCCGCCGGCCGCTGGCCCCGCGCCGCGCTCGACCCCACCATCATGCCCACCGACCGCTGGCAATGGAACTATGTCAGCGCCGCCGCCACCGGCCTGCCCGGCCTGCCGCTCGAGCGCGGCCGCCTGATGGGGGGCTCTTCCTCCCACAACGGGTGCGCCGCCGTCTGGGGCCACCGCCGCGATTTCGACGACTGGGCCGCCATCGGCAATCCGGGCTGGGACGCCGACTCCATGCTCCCGTACCTGCGGGAGGCCGACGCCGTGATGCGCGTCCACCAGCCTGCGCCGGACGAAATCACCCCCTGGCACCGAGCCTGCCTCGAAGCCGCCCCGGCCGCCGGGCTGCCGGTCCTTCCCAACCTCAACGACCTCGACGCCGTTCACGGCATCGCCATTCACCAGATCAACGTCTGGAACCGCCTGCGCTGGAACGCCGCCTTCGCCTGGCTCGACCCGGTGCGCGACAGCCCGCGGCTCGCCAACGCCGCCGGCGTCCTCGCCGACCGGCTCCGCTTCGAGGGAACCCGCGTCACCGGCATCGACCTGATCGGCCCCGATGGCCCCGTCACCGTGCACTGCCGCGAGGTGATTCTCACCGGCGGCGCCTACGGCACTCCCCTCGTGCTCCTGCGCTCCGGCGTCGGCCCGGCCGGCGAAGTGCGGGAGCACGGCATCGCCCCGGTGCTCGACCTGCCGGGCGTCGGCCGCAATCTTGCCGATCATCCCGCCTACCCGGTCCGCTTCCACGGCACGGAGGCCGGCCGCCGCGCGATGGAGGCCTTCGTCGCCGCGGGCGGGTTCCCCCGCGAGGAGGGGACCACCGCACTGGCCAGTTCCCGCCGCTGCGAGGGCCCGTTCGACCTGCACCTGTACCCGGTCGCCAGCAGGCCCCACGCCGGGGAAGGCTGGCGCTTCGCCATCGCCGCGGCCGTGATGGAGCCGCGTTCCCGTGGCACGGTCCGCCTCTCCGGCCGCGACCCCGACGCCCTGCCGGTGATCGACACCGCCTACCTCAGCGACCCCGGGAGCTACGACCTCGACGCCCTGCTCGACGGCGTGGAAATGGCGCGGGAACTCGGGGCATCGGCGCCGGTGGCCGCGCTGGCCGGGGAGGAGGTCCAGCCCGGCCCCGGAGTGGCCAGCCGGACCACGCTCCGCGATCTCGTCCTCCGCACCCACACCCACGACTACCACCCCTCCAGCACCTGCCGGATGGCGCCCGCCTCCGACCCGATGGCCGTCGTCGATGCCTCCGGCCGCGTCCACGGCCTCGAGGGCGTCGCTGTGGCCGACCTCTCCATCGCGCCCAACGTCCCGCGGGCCAACACCAACATCCCCGCGCTGGTCGCCGCGCTGCGCGTCGCCGACCGCCTGACCGGCAGGGAGGCCCGATGAGCGCCACGCGAGGCAGGCGGGTCGATCCGCTCCCACTGATCGACGAGCGCCCGTTGCGCTCCGTCCGCGAAAACCGCCCGGTCGCCCTGTTCACCCACGCCGCCGCCTGGGACGCGCTCGGCGGCGCGCTCGACCTGCCGGTCGCCTGGCGCGCGGAGCCGACGGACGCCACCGAGGAGGCCTTCCGCGCTTTCGCCCGCGACATCCCCGCGGAGGTCGCGGCCATCTACGCCGTCGGCGGCGGCCTGCCGGTCGACGCCGCCAAACTGGCCGCCCACCAGCGCGGCCTGCCGCTGGTCGCCGTGCCCACCGCGCTCTCGGTCGACGCCCACCTGACCCCGGCCTCCGGCATCCGCCGCGACGGCTGCGTCTTCTACATCCCCACCGGCGCACCACGCCGGCTGATCGTCGACTGGGAGGTGATCGCCGCCGCGCCCCCCTGGGTGCGCGCCGCCGGGCTTGGCGACGTGCTCTCTATCGCCACCGGCCTGCACGACTGGCGCTTCGCCGAGGACCACGGCCGCAACGCACCGGGGCATGAGTGGCAACCCTGGGCGGCGGCCGTCGCCGGGGCGTTGCTCGACGAGGCGATCCGCGTAGCGCCCGCCGCAGGGGCGGGCCAGCAGGCGGGCCTTTCGCGGCTGCTCGACCTGCTGGCGATGGAGGTTCAGCTCTGCAACCTCCTGGGCCACTCCCGCCCGGAGGAGGGGAGCGAACACGCCTTCGCATACTCCGTCGAGAATCTCACCGGCCACGGCCTGCCGCACGGCGACCTGGTTGGCCCGGGCATACTCGCGCTCGCCGCCGCGCAGGGGCAGGAGACGCGCCCGCTGCGCGAGGCGTTGCTGGCCTCCGGCGCCCGCCTGGACCGGAGTCCCGTCGCCGCCGCCCGCGCCACCCTCGAGTCGCTCGGCGAGTACGCCGTGCGCCATGGGCTGCCGTTCGGCATGGCCCACGCGCTCGACCCGGACCGCGTCGACCGGGCGCTGGCCGCCTGCTGGCAGAGATGACCCGCGCCAGGACGCCGGACGGCCGGCGCACCCCGGATTAGACATTATCCGCAAGGAACCACGAGCGATGAGAGGCTACCGCCCCGAACTGTCCTTCGGCCCGGAGAGCGCCGCCCGCTACGACGACGTGCCGCGCGGCGACGAGGCCGAGACCGTCGACTTCCTCGCCAGCCTGGCAGGCGCCGGACCGGCGCTGGAACTCGCCATCGGCACCGGCCGCATCGCGCTGCCGCTCGCGGAGCGGGGCATCCGCGTCGACGGCATCGACTTCTCGCCGGACATGATCGGCCAACTCCGCCGCAAGCCCGGCGGCGACGCGATCCGCGTCACCCTCGGGGACTTCTCGCTGGTCCCGGTGGAAGGCGCGTACCCGCTGATCTACCTCGTCTTCAACACCTTCTTCAATCTCCTCACGCAGGAGGAGCAGGTCCGCTGTTTCGAGCACGTGGCCCGGCATCTCGCGCCGGAGGGCGTCTTCGTCATCGAAGCCTTCACGCCGGACTGGCTGTTTCGCCTCCGCGACGGCCAGTACGTCGATGCCGAGCGCATCGAGGTCGATGCCGTCACGCTCGACGTCGCCCGGCACGACCCGGTGCGGCAACTGCTGGAGGAGAGCCACGTCCGCCTGAGCGCGCGCGGCGTCGAAACCTTCCCGATCGTCTGCCGCTACGCCTGGCCGTCGGAACTCGACCTCATGGCGCGCATCGCCGGCCTGCGCCTGCATGCCCGCTGGGGCGGCTGGTTCCGCGAACCGTTCACCGGCGAAAGCAGGCGCCACGTTTCGGTGTGGGGCCGCTGAGGCCGCCAGCGGGGGACGGGACGCAATCTCCCAGGATTCACGCCGAAAACCGGATTGCGCATAATCTGTATTGAGCGAAAATGCCCGGGCGGCCTCCCGGCAGCCCCCCAACGGAGGACCAACATGAGCGCGCCACCCGAACCCGGCCCCGCCGCACCCATGCCACGCCGCCCGCCGTGGCTCGAGGACGGCTGGCCCGAGTTCCGCGCGGCCCCGCCGTGGGTCACGTCGGAGATGGTCGCCTCACAGCCAGAGTTGGTCGCGCCGATTCTGGCCAGCCCGGAGGCCGCCGCGATCGCCCGGTTCGCCATGAGCGCGGCCGACCGCGGCGACCCGGTGGTCGTGTCCGGGTGCGGCACCAGCGAGCATGGCGCGCAGGCCATCGCGCGGTTGCTGGATGACGCCCTGCGCGCCCGCGGCCATCGCGGCGGCCTGGCCGAGTCCCGCCAGGCATTCGACGCCGCGCTCGACCCCCGGCGCGGCGGACTCTTCATCGCCGTCACCCACGACGGAGGCACCCGCGCCACCGAACTTGCCGCCGAGGCCGCCCGGGACGCCGGGGCGCGGATCGCGCTCGTCACCGGCAACGCGGCGGCCCCGCTCGCCGCCATCGCCGATGCGGTCCTCGTCACGCCCGCCCGCGACCGCTCCTGGTGCCATACCGTCGCCTACGTCTCGGCCATCCTTGCCGGGGGCGCCATCGCCTCGCACGCGATGGACGCCACGGTCGACGCCGGGGCGCTGCGCGCCTGGCTGGCGGCCGCGGTCGCCGAAAATGGCCAGGCCGGGCGGATTGCGGATAATTTCGCCGGGGCCGCCCCGCTGCTCGCCGCCGGCGCGGGCGCGGACGAGATCACGGCCCGCGAACTCGCCCTCAAGGTCGAGGAAGGGCCTCGCCTGCCCGCCGTCGCCCGCCATCTCGAAACGCTGCTGCAC
>JBJTKE010000031.1:0-6962 GCA_046096285.1 Chloroflexota bacterium | reverse complement strand
GCATCTTCGCGCGCGGGCTGAACGGGACGCGGGCGCGGCTGCTGCTGGCGGCGGGTCTCGGAGCGGGCGACCATATCCCCCCACACCGCGCCGATCGGCCGGTGGCCGGGGCTCTGGTAGGTGTTCGGGTTGAAACTGTCGGTCTTGGTCACCCAGCGGGCCGCGTGGACGTGGCTGTTCGTCACCGCCACCGGCACGCGGTAGCCGGCTGGCCCTTCGGCGGCGACCGTCACCGCGTCGAGGATGTTCCGCGGCCCGTCCGCGCCCGATTCCGAGTTGTTCCGCATCGCGCCGGTGACGACCACCGGCCCGCCCAGCCGCGGCACGTCCAGCGTGAGGTCCAGCCAGAAGGCCGTCTCCTCCAGCGTGTCCGTCCCCTGCGTGACCACCACGCCCGCCGCGCCCGCGGCGAAGGCCTCCTCCACCGCGCGCCGGATCTGGTCGATGTAGGGCAGCGTGAACTGCCACGAGGGGACGAGGCTCAGTTCCCGGACCTCCACCGCGGCGGCGCGGCCGAGGTCCGGGATCAGCCCGACCAGTTCGGGGCCGGTCACCACCGGGATGGCGGCCCCGCTCGCCGGATCGAACCGGCAGGCGATGGTTCCCCCGGTGGTGACGACGGCGACCCGGTTCGGCATCCCGCTAGTTCCAGTGCGCCACGGTGCGGCGGTCGAGCATCTCGCGGAACTGCCGGGTCGTGTTGGGCAGCAACTGGCCGTCGCGCTGGTTCACGATCACGCCGTACTGCCGGATCGTGTCGAGCAGGTCCAGTTCGCCCGAGCGGTCCTTCGCGGCGATGGCCTCCGGGTCCTCGCGCAGCCACGTCGCGCGGTTGGCGCGGATGTGCTTGCGGGCGGCGGCGGTCGCCTTCTCGTCGAGGCGGTAGTCGAGCATCTCGGCATCGACCTCCTCGACCACCACGCCGTAGTCCTTCTTCGCGCGCTCGATCGACACGTAGCCGTCGATCACGTCCTCCAGCACCTCGGCCGGGTCGCGGTCGAGCGGATCGCCGAACCCTCCCCCGCCGGACGATGGCCGGTCGAAGACGTCGGTCTCCTTGATCGGCACGCCGGAGAAGATGGCGCCGAGGAAGCGCTCGTCCGCGGTGCCCGGGTGGAGTTTCGCGCCGTGCGGGTAGCCCGGCAGGCCGCCCTCGATGCCGAAGGTGACCGAGAGCTCGCGGTCGCAGGAGTAGCTCATGACCGAGCGCTCGTTCTTCGTCAGGATGCCGCCCTTGCGGACGCCGCAGCCGCCCCGGTGCTTGCCCGGCCCGCCCGAGTCGGTGAGGATCTCGTGGTGGGTGGTGATGACCGGGGTGAGGCGCTCCTGCCCCTCCAGCGGCTGGATCATCAGGCCGACGCCGAAGACCGGCGCGGTGGCGCTGCTGCCGTCCTTGCCGTTGCGGCCGCCCCAGCCGCCGACCATCCAGTCGTACCACATGAACGGGCGGTCATAGCCCGGCCGCCGGTCCCAGCCGCCGACGAGCAGGTATTCGAGGTTGAACGAGCAGGCCAGCGCCCGCTCCGGCATCACCTTCGACCACATCTCGAAGGTGGCGTTCATGATCTTCTCGTAGGCCCCGGAGCAGAAGCCCGTCACCGCCACCGGCCACGGCGCGTTGACCACCGTGCCCTCCGGCAGGTGCGCCTTCACCACCCGGTAGAACCCGGAGTTCAGGGGAATCTCGGGGAAGAAGGTCTTCGATCCCGCCACGATGGCCGAGAACGCCGACCCGTAGGCCGCGTTCAGGAAGCAGCCGACGGCGGGCGCCGATCCGGTCAGGTCGTAGACGAGATCGTCGCCCTCGATGGTCAGTTTGACGTGGACCGGGACGAGGCCTTCCCCCTTCACCGGGTCGACGTCGATGTAGTCCTCGGTCTCCCACGTGCCCTTCGGCAGTTCGCGGATCTTCGCGCGGGTGAGCCGCTCGACGTAATCCTGACACTCGGCCATCGCGTCCACGACGGTGTCCACGCCGTACTTCGCGATCAGGCGGCGCAGGTAGTCCTCGCCGATCCGGGTCGCCTCGGCCTGCGCGCGAAGGTCGCCGAGCCGCTCCTCCGCGAGGCGCATGTTGGCGACCAGCAGGTTCGCCACGTCGGCGCGGTAGACGCCCTTGTCCCAGATTTTCACCGGGGGAATGCGCAACCCTTCGCCGTAGTGCTCGGTCGCGGTGATGTCGAACGAGCCGGGAACGGTGCCGCCGACGTCCGCCCAGTGGCCGTTGGTCTGGATCAGGGCGACGAGGCGGTCCCCCTCGAAGACGGGGCGGATGATGCGCACGTCGCAGAAGTGGGTGCCCCCGAGGTAGGGGTCGTTGACGGCGATCACGTCGCCGGGGTGCAGATCGCCCTTGAAGGCCTCCAGCACCGCCTTCGCGGAATAGTGGAGGGTGCCGACGTGGACCGCGATGTCCTGGCTGCCCTGCATGACGGTGTCGCCGTTGGCGTCGCAGAGGCAGTTGGAGAAGTCGCGGGCGTAGATGACGAAGGAGTAGCAGGTGCGGAGCATCTGCTCCGACATCTGGTCGACGAGGTTGACGAAGGAGTTCTTGAGCACCTCGAAGGTGACCGGATCGAGGCGGCGGGTTGGGGTCTCGGTGGACATGCGTTGCGTCCCCTTTCAGGCGTGAGCCGCGGCTAGCGGACGATCCGCAGGACGATGTTGCCGTGGTCGTCGACCTCGCCGCGCCAGTCGGGCGGCACCACGGTGGTGGTGTCCATCTGGTCGATGATGGCCGGCCCCTGGAAGGTGGACCCGGCGGGCATCCTGTCGCGGTCGTAGATGACGGTGGTGTGGAAGCCGCCGGACTCGCCGAAGTAGACCTGGCGGGTCTCCTTGATCGCGTCGTTCAGCACCCCGGCGGCGGAGCGCTTCGGGAACTCGGGCTTCTCCACGATGCCGCTGCCGACCACGCGCAGGCCGTAGATTTCCACCGCGCCGCCCGGGTTGGAGAAGGAGTATTCGCGCTGGTGTTCGGCGTGGAAGCGGTCGAGGCTGCCCTGCAGGTTCGCGCCGAGCGGGGTCGAGACCGGCACCGTCAGCGAGCGCCACTGGCCGACGTAGCGCATGTCCATCAGGCGGCGCAGTTGCACGCGGTCGCCGGTCATGCCCTCGGCCTTGAGCCGCTCGCGGGCCTCGGCCTCCAGGTTCCCGAACTCGGCCTCCACCGCGTCCACGCTGGCGCCCTCGGCGCTCGCGAGGTAGGTGCGGAACAGGTCGTGGCGGACATCCACCAGCAGGCAGCCGAGCGCCGAGGTGATGCCGGGGTAGGGGGGAACCACCCCCGCCGGGAGGTCCAGTTCGCGGGCGAGATCGGCCGCGTGGACCGACCCCGCGCCGCCGAAGGAGACGAGGCAGAAATCGCGCGGGTCGTAGCCGCGCCGGATGGAGATGAGGCGCACCGCGTCGGCCATGTTGGCGTTGGCGACCTGGATGATGGCGTCGGCGGCCTTCACCGCGTCGTAGCCGAGGGGCGCGCCGACCTTCGCGCCGACGGCCTGCTCGGCCGCGGCCTTGTCGAGCGGCATCGCGCCGCCGAGCAGGCCGCTCGGGCTGAGGCGGCCGAGGGTGAGGTTGGCGTCGGTGTTGGTGGCCTCCGTGCCGCCGCGGCGGTAGGCCGCCGGGCCGGGGTCCGCGCCCTGCGACTGCGGGCCGTTGCGGAGGCTGCCGCCGTCGTCGATCCACGCCACGGACCCGCCGCCCGCGCCGATGGTGACGATCTCGATCGAGGGGAACATGATCGGGTAGCCGTACTCGACGGACCACTCGTTGGAGACGCGGACCTCGCCGTTGAACATCAGCGAGATGTCGGCCGAGGTGCCGCCCATGTCGAAACTGATCGCGTTCGGGAAGCCGCACTGCTGGGCGAAGAAGGCCCCGGCCATCGCCCCGGCGGCGGGGCCGGACACCGCGATCCGGGCGGCGTTCTTCGAGATCGCCTCGGCGGTCATCACGCCGCCGCCGGAGTGGAGCACCAGCACGTCGCCGGTGTAGCCGCCGTCGCGCAACTGGTCGGTCAGGCTCGCCAGGTACTTGCTGACCACCGGCGCGAGCGCGGCGTTGATGATCGTCGTCGAAAACCGCTCGTGCTCGAAGATCTCCGGCAGGATCTCGAAGGAGGTGCAGACGAAGACGCCCGGCATCTCCTCCTGGATGATCTCCTTCATGCGGGTCTCGTGGTCCCCGTTCATGTAGGAGTTGATGAAGGTCACGGCCACCGCCTCGTAGCCGCGGCGGGCCATCAGTTTCGCCACCCGGCGGGCCTCGGCCTCGTAGAGCGGGGTGAGCACGTTCCCCTGGTAGTCGATGCGCTCCGGCACCTCGAAGCGGTCCCGCCGCTTCACGTAGGGCGGCGCGACGTCCGCGTAGGCGTCCCACAGGTCGGGCTTGGTGCCCCGGCGGATCTCGTGGATGTCGCGGAAGCCCTCGGTCGCCACCACCGCCGTCTTCGGCAGGCGGCGGGTGATCAGGGCGTTGGTGCCGACGGTCGAGCCGTGGGCGAAGAAGGACATGTCGTTCGGGGTCAATCCCGCCTTCTGCAGGGCGTTCATGATCGCGACCGCCGGGTTCGCCGGCACCGACGGCGTCTTGGCGACCCGCGCCTCTCCCGTCTTTTCGTTGTGCACGATCATGTCGGTGAACGTTCCCCCGACATCGACCGCCACCCGGTACTCGCCCATCTGCTTGGTTCCTCCTGCCGGCTCGCTGGCTTATCGGCGTATAGGCTAGCAGGCCCGTTTTCCTCCTGCCGGGTCGCTGGCTTACAGGCTTATGGGCTTGTGGGCTTGTGGGCTTGTGGGCTTATAGGCTTATGGGCTTGTTGGCTCGTGGGCTTATGGGCTTGTTGGCTTACAGGCTAGCAGGCCCGCTCCGGTCTCGTGCCGCTCACAAGCCACAAGCCACAAGCCACAAGCCACAAGCCCACACGCCCACACGCCTGCCTACCCGATCTCCTCCTGGATGCCGGTGGCGCGCTTGCGCCTGCGGTTGAACGCGGTGATGGAGACGGCGTAGATGAGCAGGATGCCGAAGGAGAAGAGGGTGGTCAACACGCCGAAGGCGAAGATGTTGGGGTGAATTTCCACCGAGAAGGTCGCGTACAGGGCCATCGGCAGGGTGTTGTCCGAGCCCGCCGCCAGCACCGAGCGCGGGAACTCGTCATAGGAGAGGGTGAAGCCGAACAGCGCCGCGGACATGATGCCCGGCGCGATCTCCGGCAGCGTCACCCGGCGGAAGGTGGTCCACGGGTTCGCGCCGAGGTTCTGGGCGGCCTCCTCGACCGAGGTGTCGAAGCGGTTGAAGATCGCCAGCATCACCACGAAGGCGAAGGGGAAGGTGTAGACGACATGGGCGAACAGCCCGGTCGTCCACCAGTGCCGGGTCATGTCCAGTTCGTTGGCCGCGAGGCTGATGCCGAGGCCGAGCAGGATGCCAGGCGCCATGATGCCGAGCAGGACGATGTAGAACGCCAGTCCGCTCCCCTTGAACCGCTTGCGGAAGGCGAGCGCGGTCAGCGTGCCGAGGATGGTGGAGATGACCATCGTCAACAGCGCGAGCCGGATCGAAATCCAGAGCGAATCGCCGATGCCGAGCGGGGCGACGCGCGAGGGCGGCGCCAGGCCGAACAGTTGCTCGTACCAGTAGAGGCCGGGATCGCGCAGGGGGAACTGCGGCCCCCCCTCCGGGCCGCCCTGGAAGGAGAGGATGGTCAGCACGATGAACGGCCCGTACAGGAAGAGCATGAAGATGACGGTGTAGATGGCGAGGGCCGTCTTGGAAACGCTCCAGCCGCGCATGGCGGATCCTCCGGTGACGCGAAGCTCGCGGCTCGACGCTAGAGCTGCTTGCGGAGATCGACCACCCGCAGCAGCAGGCCGATCACCAGCGCGATCAGCAGGGTCAGGATGACGCCGACGACGGCGGCGAAGGCCCACTTCAGGTTGCCGACCTGGTTGAGGATGATGTTGCCGAGCAGGTTGAACTTGCGGCCGGAGAGGGCGCTGTTGGTGGCGAACTCGCCGAGCACCATGACGCTGACGAAGATGGCCCCGGCCGTGACGCCCGGCAGGGAGAGCGGCCAGATGACGTCCTTGAAGACCTTGAAGGGGCTGGCCCCGAGATCGCGGGCGGCCTCGACCAGGCTGCGGTCGATGCG
Source organism: Chloroflexota bacterium (assembly GCA_046096285.1). Classification (GTDB taxonomy): domain Bacteria; phylum Chloroflexota; class Chloroflexia; order Thermomicrobiales; family UBA6265; genus CADCWF01. The sequence goes on along the minus strand of JBJTKE010000031.1, from coordinate 805 downwards.
GCCGAGCGAGAAGGCGATGGGGCCGACCATGAACACGGTATAGATCTGGGTCATGCCGAGAATGGCCCCGAACGGCGTGTAGAGCAGGAAGGAGAGCGGCTGGTCGATCAGGCCGAGCCGCATCAGCACCAGGTTGATTGCCCCCTGCTCCCCGAGCATCGGCCGCCAGGCCAGCACGCGGATCAGGAAACTGGTCCAGAACGGGATGATGGCCAGCAGCAGCAGCAGCGTCTGGTTGCGCGGGTTCTCCACCATCATCGAGATGAAGTAGGCGACCGGATACCCGATCACGAGGGTGAGCCCGAGCACGATAAGCCAGGTCCGGATGGTCTGGAGCATCACCCCGAGGTAGACATCGGAGCGGAAGAAGCGCTGGTAGTTCTCGAGGGTGTACTGCGGGAGCAGCTTCGTGCCCTCCTGCGTGAAGAAGCTGAAGTAGACGATCAGCGCCAGCGGGATCAGCAGGAACAGCAGCATCCACAGCATCCCGGGGGCCAGCAGCAGCCCGGTGCTCAGCCGCGGGCGGGCCTGGATGGAGGCGAACAACCGGTCCAGCCCGCTCGGTTCGCGGGCGGGGACGCGGGATGCCGGCTCCGGCAGGGACAGATTGCGCTCGGTCATCGGGCTGCTCCTGCGGCGGTTGCCGCTGCCGCCGCCGCGGCGGGCTCCTGGTCGTCGGCGGGGATGAAGCGGGCGTCCTCGGGGGCCCAGGCGAGGGAGACGGCCTCGCCGGCGGCGTGGCGCGCGAGTTCCTCCAGGCTGAGGTGGCGCTCCATGCGCAGGACCTCGTCGCCCGCCTCCACGA
>JBJTKE010000030.1:0-3663 GCA_046096285.1 Chloroflexota bacterium | reverse complement strand
TTGCCGGCGAGGCCGGGCGATGCCGGGGCGGTCGGGGCGCCGGCTGTCCTCCGGGTCTCCTGGTCGTGGTGCATGGCGGGCACCTGCGCGAGAAAGCGGGAGGCCACCGCGGGCTGCCAGCGGCCGTAGGTCACGCGGCTGCCCGCGTAGGTGAGGTAGAGCAGTTCGCGGGCGCGGGTGACGCCGACATAGAACAGGCGGCGCTCCTCCTCCATCGGCAGCGGGTCGGACCATTCGGCCTCGACGGCGCGGTTGATGGGAAGCAGGCCCTCCTCCACCCCGGCGATGAAGACCACCGGGAACTCCAGCCCCTTGGCGGAGTGGAGGGTGATGAGGGTGACCTGCCCGCGGGCGTCCTCGGCCATGCCGTCCACGTCGGAGACGAGGGCGACCTGCTCGAGGTAGCGGCCGAGTTGCTCGGCGGGGTCCAGCACCTCGTAGCGGGCGAGGTCGCCGCGCAGTTCGAGCAGGTTCGCCCAGCGTTGCATGTCCTCCTCGTCGTCGTGGTTGAAGGCGGATTCGTACCCGGTCTCGGAGACGACCCGGTCGAACAACCCGGAAAGCGGGAGGGTGGCGGCGGCCTCGCGCAGGGAGAGAATGACGCCGCCAAGCCGGGAGGCCGCGTTGCGGGCGGAGCCGGAGAGCGCGGGGGCATCCGGCAGCATGCGGCCGGGGGCGAGGGCGATGAAGCCGTCGACCATCGTGGCGTGCGAGCGGTCCGCCCACTCGCGGACCGCCTCGAGCGCCCTCGGGCCGAGGCCGCGGCCGACCGGCAGGTTGCCGAGCACGCGTTCGAGGGCGACCTCGTCCTGCGGGTTGTGGAGGAGACGGAGCACGGCGAGGGCGTCCTTGATCTCCTTGCGCTCGTAGAAGCGCAGGCCGCCGATGATGCGGTAGGGGATGTCCGACTGGCGGAAGGACTCCTCCAGCACGCGGGACTGGGCGCCGGTGCGGAACATGACGGCGATGCCGTCGCCGGAGCGGCCGCGAGCCATCAGGCGGCGGATTTCGTCGACGATCCAGCGGGATTCGACGGTGCCGTCGGGCAGTTCCTTGAGGATGATGCGGTCGCCCTCGGCATTTTCGGTGCGAAGGCGGCGGTCGATGCGCTGGGTGTTGGCGCGGATAACGCGGTCGGCGGTCTCGACGATGCGCATGGTGGACCGGTAGTTGAGTTCGAGGTCGATCCGCTTCGCGTCGGGGAAATCCTTCTCGAAGTCGAGGATGTTGCGGATGTCCGCCTGCCGCCAGCCGTAGATGGACTGGTCGGGATCGCCGACGACGAAGAGGTTGCGATGGCCTTCGGCGAGGGCGGAGATCAGGATGTACTGAACGCGGTTGGTGTCCTGGTATTCGTCGACGAGGATGTGGCGGAAGCGCTGCTGGTAGGAGGCGAGCAGGCCGGGGGCCTGGTCGAAGAGGGCGAGCGGAAGACCGAGGAGGTCGTCGAAATCGACGGCGTTGTTCTTCCGGAGGAGCGTCTGGTACCCGGTGAAGACGCGGGCGATTACCTCGTCATCGTAGGTCTCGGCCTGGGCGGCGTACTCGGCGGGGGACAGCAGCAGGCTCTTGGCGGCGGAGATGCGGGAGAGGGCCCGGCGCGGCGCGAATTGCTTCGGGTCGAGGCCGATGGCGACGATGGCCTTCTTTGCAACCTCCTGCTGGTCGGCATCGTCGTAGATGAGGAAGTTGGGAAGCAGGCCGAGGCGATCGGCGACGAGGCCGGGGTTCTGGCGCAGGACGCGCGCGCCGAAGCTATGGAAGGTGCCCATCGTGAGGCCGTCGAGGTCGCTGCCGTCCAGCAGGCGCTCGATGCGGTCGCGCATCTCGCGGGCGGCCTTGTTGGTGAAGGTGACGGCGAGGATTTCGGAGGGCAGCACGCCGCACTCGGAGAGCAGCCAGGCGATGCGGTGGACCAGCACGCGGGTCTTGCCGGAGCCGGGGCCGGCGACGACGAGCACCGGGCCGTCGACGGTGACGACCGCCTCGCGCTGGGCATCGTTGAGCCCGCGCAGGAGTGGGTGGTTGGGGTCGGCGGCGGGCATGGCGGCTCCGGGAATGGGGGCGGTCGGCGCTGCCCCGAGTCTAGCACCGGGCGGGCCGGGAGACCGCCGCGGGGCGGGCTCCGGCGTTGACGCGAAAGCCGCGGGCGCGGTATCTTCACGGGGTTGCCGGGCCGACGTAGCTCAGCGGCAGAGCAAGGGACTCATAAGCCCTTGGCCGGTGGTTCGATTCCACCCGTCGGCACCAATCCACACAAACATGGCATAATTTCGGCTCCGGGTTGTCGCTGGTCCGTTTCGTCGTCTGTCGCACCGGTCTGCGCCCCCACCCGGGCGGCGGAGCGCAGCCTGCGTGGCCGCCGGACAGGATTTGGCAGCGCGCCGCGGGAGCCGTTCCCCGGTGGCGACGGGAGGTTGGCTGATGGCGTCCAGGATCGAGGACCGGCTGGTCGAATTGTCGCTGCGGCTGGCGGCTGACCGGCGGCGGGGGCTGGGCGCCGCGCTGGGGGCGTTGCTCGGCGGCAAGAAGGCGGGCGCGGCGGCGGCGCGCGGCGGCGAGGCAGGCGATCCCGAGGCCGAAGGGCCCTGCGGCGACCGGTCGGCGAAGGCGAACCGGTGCCGCAAGAACCGGAAGTGCTGCACCGGCCTGTGCGACCGCAAGCGGGGCCGTTGCCGGTGCGTTCCCGCTGGCGGCGCCTGCACCGAAACCCGCAACTGCTGCCTCCGGAACGGGGTGCAACTGTCGTGCGCGAACGGCGTGTGCGCCGCGCCGCCGAAGGATGGCTGGAGCAATCTGACGACCTTCGGCAGCATCGGGACCGGCCCGGAGAACTTCTTCGACCCCTACGGCGTGTCGGTCTCCCCGGACCTGAAAACGGCGTTCATCGCCGATTTCTTCAACAACCGGATTTCGATCTGGACCCGGCCGGACAACAAGAGCACCGACTGGGCCAACCAGACGACCTTCGGGGTGAAGGGCTCGGGACCGGGAGAACTTTACGGCCCGTCCCGGGTGGCGGTTTCGGCCGACACGCTCACCTGTTTCGTCGCGGACTACGACAACGACCGGATCTCGGTCTGGGTCCGGCCGGATGCGGACTCGACGTCGTGGACGAACCAGACCACCTTCGGCGTCCGGGGGTCCGGGGCGGAGGATTTCCGCCAGCCAACGGGCGTCGCGCTCTCCCGGGATCAGTTGACCTTGTGGGTCGCCGACACCGAGAACAACCGCGTTTCGGTGTGGACGCGCCCGGACGCGGCGTCGACGTCGTGGAGCAACCAGACGACGTTCGGCAGCGTCGGGTCGCTGCCGGATGAATTTCTCGAGCCCATTGGCGTGGCGGCGAGCGGCGATGCGCTAACCCTCTGGATCACGGAGTTCGGCAACAACCGGGTGTCCATCTGGACGCGCCCCGACGCGGCGTCCACCGCGTGGACGAATGCGACGACCTTCGGGAGCGGACCGGGCGACAGCCCGGAGTCGTTCTACGGTCCCGCCGACCTCGCGCTGTCGCCGGACGGTCTCACGGTGTGGATTGCGGACAACGGGAACCAGCGAATCTCGGTCTGGACGCGGCCCGACGGGGCATCCATCTCCTGGACGAACCTGACGACGTTCGGAAGTTTCGGAACGGGCAACGACCAGTTCGAGGAACCGTCG
>JBJTKE010000029.1:0-6516 GCA_046096285.1 Chloroflexota bacterium | reverse complement strand
CTCTCCCTGTGCGAGGGAGAAGGGCTTACCGAGGTGTGGGGGGCGTATGCCGGCGATTGGGGGCGGGGGTCAGCAGGAGATGCCGGAACCCGCGCAGTTGTTGGTGGTGTTGCCGGAGATGGAGCCCGCTGCGGCGGTGAGGGTGTTGGCCGCGTCGTTGGAGTAGACGCCGCCGCCGTCCAAGGCGGTGTTGCCGGTGATGGTGGCCTGGCCAGAGACGGTGAGCGAGGACGGAGCGAGCACCTGCACGTCGAGCAGGAAGCCGCCACCCTCGGCGGCGGCGGTGTTGGCGGAGACGGTGGCCGCCCCGGAGAGCGCGGCGGCGGTGTCGTCGAGGTAGACCCCGCCCGCCTGGTTCGCGCCGTTGGAGCGGATCGCGGCGTTGCCGGCGAGGTTGAACCCGGTGACGCCAGCAGGCCAGCCGCCGAGACCGCCGCTCATCCAGACCGCGCCGCCGCGGCCGCCGTTCACCGGCGGGTTCTCCGGCGACGCCCCGCCCGGCTGCCCCTGCTGCTCCACCTTTTCGAGGCAGGGCCCGAGCGCGACATTGGTGGAGCCTGCCACGTTGCCGGAGATGACGGCATCGCCCGCGATGACGGTCGGCACGGCGCAGTTGGAAATCGCGCCGCCGTCGTAGCCGGCGGAGTTGCCGCTGAGTTCGGCGTTGCCGTCGATGGTCAGCAGGGCGGGGTAGTAGGTGGAACTGTTGTAGATCTTGGCGGCGATGGCCCCGCCGTCGCCGGTGGTGGCCCGGTTGTCCGTGAAGCGGGCGTCGCCGGTGACGTGAATCTGGTAGGTCCGGCTCGATGCGCCGCGGATGTGGGCGAGACCGCCGCCCTCCGCCGCGGTGTTGGCGTGGAACCGGGCGTTGCCGGCGACCGAGACGCTGGCGCCATCGACCGCGTACATGCCCCCGCCGAAGCCGCCCGTCGAGATGTTCCCGGCGATCAGCGCGGAGCCCTCGACGACGACGTCGTTCTCGCCCACGACGAAGATGCCGCCGCCGTCGGACACGGAGTAGTTGCCGCTGACCTCGGCGTTGTCGGCGATCAGCAGGGTGCGGTCCTGGGCATTCAGGTTGATGCCGCCGCCGCTGTCCCACGCGCCATTGCGGACGATCGTGCGGCCGCAGAGGCGGAGGTCGCCGTCGGTGGCGATGCCGCCGCCCCAGTTCGTGGTGTTGATGTCGTTGTAGCCCTCGACGGTGATGTCGATCAGGTCGAGCGCCGCGCCGCCGGTCACGTCGATGGTGCGGCAGTAGGTGGCGTTGCGGACGACGACGGGGGTGGCGTCGCCGGCGGCGCGGCAGGCGCGGAGGGTGAGCGGGCGGGAGATCTCGATGTCCTCGACGTAGGACCCAGGGGCGATGTTGACGACGCTGCCCGCGGGCGCGGCGGCGATGGCGGCCTGGATGGTGGCGTGGGCGCAGGTGGGGCAGACGTCCGGGGTGCAGGGACGGGCGCAGGCGGCGCAGGAGCAGGCGGCGCACACCCCGCCGATGCAGCGGTTGGAGACGCACTGCTCCGGGGTGGAGCAGCCCTCGCCGGCCGGAAGCAGGCAGTAGGCGCCGGTGGTGGAGGTCCCCTCGTAGGCGACGCAGGAGGCCCGCTCGTTGGTGCAGCCGACCTTGGCGAAACAGGTTTTCGCGACGTTGGCGGGCGCGGCGCAGCGGCCCTTGACGCAGGCTCCCTTGCAGCAGACGCTCTTGCTATTGCAGGAGTTGCCGCTCTTGATGCAGCGGCAGCGGCCCTTGCCGTCGTCGTTCTTCTTCGCGAGGGCGAGGTTGCAGAACCCGGTGCAGCACTGCTTGTCGGTGGTGCAGGCGTTGTCTTTGCGGGAGCCGTCGCCGCAGGGCCCCTCGGGGCGGGGCGACCGGCGGCCTTCGGGGGCGTCGCGGCGGTCCCGGCGAGCGCGGCCGGCGGTGGCGGTGGCGGTGGCGTTCCCGGAGAGGGCGCCCGCGAGGAACGGGGCGAGCGCGGCCAGCAGCCCGGAGCGGCGCGAGGCCGGGGCGGCCAGCAGGCGCGCGATGCGGTCGAACGACGACGCTTCCATGTCAACCCCCATGGTTCCGCGCTGCCCCGGGAATGCGTACGGACAGCACCTTTCCCCGGAGACGCGAGTATAGCCGAATGGGGTGTCCGCCGGTGGCCATCCGGGTGGCGCAGGCTGGCAGGCGGCGCGCGCCGGCCAAACGGGGAGCAGGCTGGCGCGCCCGCGCCGGCCTGCTCCGGGTTGCCGCGAGATCGGGACAGTCCCGGATCTCCGGGCTGGGCCAGCGATCTGCCCTCACCCCAAACCCCGCTCCCTTGCACGGGGAGCGGGGCTTGTCGTTGCGGCGGGGGGCGAGCTGCGGCGGGTTGAAGACCGCCGCTGCCGAGGTTGTCCGGGTATGAGCCCAGGGCGTCTGTCCGAGCCGTGGGCAGCGGCGTCGCTAGCGGCGGGCCTCCAATCCGTCGATGCGCGCCTGGAGTTCCTGGATCGCGCCGATCAGGACCGGGACCAGCTTGGCGTAATCGAGGGCGAACTCGTCTTCCTCGCTGCCGTGGACGACCGATGGCACGACCGGGGCGACCTCCTGCGCGATCAGGCCGTACTCGCGCTTCGTGCCGAAGCGGGTTGCGTCCTTCCAGCCGTAGGTGGCGGGGCGGAGGGCGGCGACGGTGCCGAGCGCGCCGCTGACCGGGGCGATGTCCTGCTTGAGGCGGGCGTCGGAGGGGACGGTGACGTTGGTGGCCTTCACGTTGCCGTCGACCTCGAGCTTCTCGGTTGGGGCCTTGACGCCGATGCCGATATTGCCGGTGCTGATGGTGGTCTCGGTGCCGTCGAGGCCGGTGCTGTAGATCAGGTTGCCGATGGAAAGCTGGTTGCTGCCGGTGTCGTCGGCGACGTAGGCCTTTGCGCCGATGGCGATGTTGTAGTCGCCGTCCGTGGTGTTGGACCCGGCGCTGGAGCCGATGTAGGTGTTGAAGCTGCCGTAGGAATCGTTCTCGCCGGCATAGTAGCCGATGTAGGTGTTGGCCTCGCCGTCCTCGTTGGCGATGCCCGCGCCCTCACCGAGAAAGACGTTGTTGAGGCCGGTGGTGAGCGCGTAGCCGGCCTGGCTGCCGATGCCGACGTTGCTTGCGCCGGTGGTCGCCCCGTAAAGCGCCTCCTTGCCGATGGCGACGTTCTTGTCGCCGTCGGTGAGGGTATCCAGCGCGTAGTAGCCAATGGCGACGTTGCTGGCGCCGCCGGTGTTGTTTTCGAGGGTAAACCCGCCGATGGCGACGTTCTCGTAGCCGTCCTGGTCGCTCTTGAGGGCGGACTTGCCGATGCCGACGTTGTTGTCTCCGGTCGTGAGGGACGTGCCCGCCTCCTTGCCGAAGATGACGTTGCCGAGGGTATCGCCGGTAAGCCGGAACATCTCGGCGCCGGTGTCGTCGAGCCAGAGCGAGACGGGTCCGGTCTGGCCGCTGGCGGCCTGGACGACGAGCGCCGGATTGGAGGCGCCGTGGTTGGCGACGTGGAGGGCGCCGGTGGGGCCGGCCGCGCCGACGCCGATGCCGACGAAGCCGGTGTTGGCGTAGTCGTAGGCCAGGGCGGAGGTCGCGCCGAAGAGGCCGCCCTGGTTGTAGAGGATGGCGCCGGTGGGGCCGGTGGGCACGGAATTGGGTCCGGCGGGACCGGTGGGTCCGGCGGACCCGGAGGCAGGCTCGGTGCAGGCTCCCCGGGTGCAGACGAGGCCGCGGCAGCACTCCTTGCGGGAAGCGCAGGGCATGGAGCGGGCCTTGCAGCGGCAGCGCTTGCCGACGCAGTAGTTGGTGCAGCAGTCGCCGTCGGCGGAGCAGGTGTTGTCGGTCCTGGAACCGTCGCCGCAGGGGCCCTGCTGGCCGGGGCGCGCGGCGTCGGAGGGACCCGCGGGGCCGGGGCCGGCCTCGGTGCGGCGGCCGCGGCCGCGGCCGGAGTCGCGGCGTTCCCCGCCCGTGCGGCGGGTTCCGGCGCGGTCGCCGGCGAGGGCGTCGGTTGCGCCGATGCCGAGGGCGGCGATGAGGCCGGCGCGGAGGCCGGCGCGGCGGGAGGTGGAATCGCCGAGCAGGCGCGCGACGTGATCGAGCGAGGCGCGGTGCATGGATGATGCTCCTTCCGGGGTCATGCGCGCGGTGGCCGGGATGCGCCGCCGTGGCGCGGGGTTGGTGATGGCCGTGGCGGGAACGCTCCCGCGGGCCGGCATGGGCGGCGGGGCGGCGGAGCTGGACTCCGCCGCCCGTATGCCCTGGCGTCCGCCTAGGCGCAGGCGTTGTCCATGTCCTGGCACTGGTCGGGCGTGTTGCCCGAGATGTTGGGGGCATTGTATCCGGTGGTCGTGAGCGGGCTGTTGGAGTCGATCCAGATGCCGCCGCCCTTGGCCGCGGTGTTGCCGGAGATGGCCGCGCTGCCGGCGAAGGTGAGCTTGTTGCCATCCGAGTAGAAGAACACGCCGCCTCCATCGCTGGTCGCGGTGTTGCCCGTGATGGCGGCGTTCTCCGAGAAGGTGGCGAAAATGGAGTCTTTGACGTAGATGCCGCCGCCTCTGTCCGCGGTGTTGCCGCTGATTTCGGCGTTGCCGGTAAAGGTGATGCCGTCGTCGGTGGTGGCTATGTTATTGCCCTGGATGTACACACCGCCGCCCCAGGCGCCGCCGCCGGTCACCAGCAACGCGGTGTTGCCGGTGATTTTGGCGTTGTCCTTCATGAGGAAGCGGCCGTCGTCGATGAAGACGCCACCGCCCTGGGCCTTCTGGCTGGCGATGACGGTGTTGCCGGTGATGAGAGCATTGCCCTCGAGAATGAAGATCTCCGACTGGTCGCAGTAGTCGAAGTCGACGCCGCCGCCGCCGCCAAACCTGTAGGTGTCGGTGCCGGCGTGGTTGCCGGAAATCACCGTGTTGCCGCCGATCAGGAGGTCGTACGTGCGGTCGCCGGGTTTGGTGTTGTTTCCGCAGTAGAACATGACGCCGCCGCCGTAGGAGTCCGAGATGTTGTTGGTGATCCGCACATTCCCGCGAATGGCCATGGTGGAGTCGTACCCGGCGACGATTCCCGCGCCATAGCAGTCATTCTTGCAGAGGTTGTTGGTGATGAGCACGTGCCCGTCGACGATGATGTCGGCGCCGTCCTCGAACTCCGCGCCGCCGCCGTAGGAGTCGGCGACGTTGTTCTGGATGACGACGCCATCGGTGATCCTGACCGAGTACCGGCCGCCCGAGGTGGTGCTGTAGATGCCGCCGCCCTCGCCGCTGCCGCTGTCGACCCGGGAACAGCCCTCGACGCGGGAGCGCAGGCCGATGCAGAAATCGCCGCCATTGAGGTTGATGCCGCCGCCGTAGTTCGTCTCGTCGAAGTAGCCCTGGATGACGATGTCGCCGATGGTCAGGTCGGAGGTGTCGGTGACGTCGATGGTCCGCTTGAGCAGGGTGGCGTTCTTGATGATGACCTCGTTGCCGCCGCTGGGGCAGCCGAGCAGGGTGAGGTTCTTGCCGGTGATGGTGATGTCCTCGACGTAGGCGCCGGGGGCAATGGTGATGACCGCGCCGTCGCTGGCCGCGTCGATCGCGGTCTGGATGGAGCCGCCGCTGGCGACGGTGGGCGCGGCGCAGAGGGTGGCCTGCGGGCATCCGCCGCAGCCGCAGGTGAGGCAGGTTCCGTTGTAGCAGGAGTTGCAGGCGCAGTCGGCGGCCTTGGCGCAGGTGGGATCGGTGAACGGCAGCAGGCAGTAGGTGCCCGCCGGGCCGTCGGACCCGTCGTCATAGGTCGTGCAGGAGGCCTTGGGGTCCAGGCAGGGGGTGCCGCCGGCGACGCAGGCCTCGCTGGTGGGAATGCCGCCGCCGCACTTGCCGTTGGTGCAGGTCATTTCCTGGCCCTTGCGGGAGCAGCAGTTGCGGTCCTCCTTGCACTTGCCGTTCTTCTTGACGCAGCGGCAGCGGCCCTTGCCGTCGAGGTTCTTCTTGCCGGCCTTCTTGTTGCAGATGCCGGTGCAGCACTGCTTGTCTTTCGTGCAGGCGTTGTCCTTGCGGGAGCCGTCGCCGCAGGGGCCCTCGGGGCGGACGCGGTCCTTGCCCCTGTCGCCCCTGTTGCCGTTGGTGTTCCGGCCGCGGTCGTTGCGGCCATGGCCATCCTTGCCCTTGCCGCCGCCCTTCGTCTCGGCGGCCTCGACCGCGCCGAGGCCGAGCAAACCGCCGAGGGCGGCCCGGAGGCCGGCCCGGCGGGATGCCGCGCCGCCCAGCAGGCGGGCGATGCGGTCGAACGATGACTGGTCCATCTGGTCCTCCCTGACGGAAACACGATGACCCGCGGGGCGAAGGCCATGCTTCGCCGCGTTGCGGACGCGCCCGCGTCCGGACCGGGGTCCGACCGCGCGTGGCCCAGGGGGACACGGCCAGGCGCGGGGACCCCGGTCCGGGCGCGGCCGGGCGGCCGGCGGGGTGACGTGCTGACACTCTAGGGAACAGGAGCGGGGTTGCCTACGGCATTTCCCCGTCAGTAATTGGGGGCAAATGCG
>JBJTKE010000028.1:0-2898 GCA_046096285.1 Chloroflexota bacterium | reverse complement strand
CCGGCCCGCGCCCCGCGGCCACCGGGAGGACGCGCCGGCGGATCGCGGTTCCGCCGGCGGGATGGAGTGGGCGGCGCATGGCGGGAGCCGGGGCAACGACAGGCGGAGCCGGGGCGGCGCCAGCGGGCGGGCAGGGGGAGCGGCGGTTCGGCTGGGGCATGACCGTGCCGACGCTGGCGGCGATGGCCGTCGTGGTCGGGTTTCCGCTGCTGTTCGCGGCCGGGGTCTCGGTCCACGATTACGACCTGACCGAGGGCGGCATCGGCGACTTCCTCGGCCTGGCGAACTACGCGAGGACCATCGGCGACGACCTGTTCGCGACCGCGTTCAGGAACACCGTGGTGTACAGCGCGAGCGTGGTTGCGCTCGAATTGCTGGTGGCGCTCGGGCTGTCGCTGTTGCTGAACCAGCCGGGGCTGAGGTTCAAGAACGTCTACCTGGCGATCCTGCTGATCCCGCTGCTGGTGAGCCCGGTGGCGGTCGGCCTGATCTGGCGGTTGCTGCTGCACCCGGATCTCGGGGCGATCAACTGGATGCTGGGACTTCTGGGGTTGCCGCCGCAGGAATGGCTGGCCGGCCAGCACAGCGCGATGGCCACGGTGGTCGGGGTCGACGTGTGGCACGAGACGTCGCTGATGATCGTGGTGATCCTGGCGGGGCTGACGGCCTTGCCGCGGGACCCGATCGAGGCGGCCATGGTCGATGGGGCCAACCGCTGGCAGATCCTGCGGACGGTGACGCTGCCGCTGCTCGCGCCGGTGCTGCTGGTGGCGGTGCTGATCCGGCTGATCGCGGCGATGAAGACCTATGACCTGATTTACATCCTGACCCGGGGCGGGCCCGGCACAGCGACCGAGACGATCTCGTACTCGATCTGGAAATCGGCGTTCACCACGCTGGAGATGGGCCGGGCCGCGGCGGCGTCGTTCCTGTTGCTGGCGGTGATCCTCGCGCTGACCGCGGTGCTGGTCCGCATCATGCAACGCGAGGCCTGACGACGTCGCAGGGGGGCGGCAGGCTGGTACACTCGCCAGCAGAGTCATGGCGGACGCGAAGGGATGCAGCGTGCGCGACGGCACTCCCCCCCCCGCGGCTGGCGGCGCGGAACGCGCCGCCTTCCCCGAGGCCTACGTCAAACTTCCGGCGGGGAACGCCACGGCCACCGCGGCAGAGGTGCTCGATGGCGACGTCCGCGACGTGCGGGCCGAATCCGTGACGATGGAGCGATCCGGGGCCGAATCGGTCACCGCGGAACGGGTGGCGATCTCCAACTCGGGGACGAGGGTGGTCGAGGCCCGGTCGGCGCAACTCGATCGCTCCGGGGTGCTGTCGCTGACCGGCCAGCAGGTGGTGCTGCAGGACAGCTCCGCCGTCTCGGTGACCGCCGACGAGGTGCGGCTGGTCCGCGGCTTCGCGCTGTTCGTCCGCGCCGGCACGGTGTCGCTCGATGGCGAGTCGCGCGCGCTGGTGATGGACGGAGCGGGGGCGCGGCCGGTCTTGGGTGCGGCCGGGGCGGCGGCATTCGGGGCGGCGCTGGCGCTGGCGTTGGCGGTGTTCAGCAGGGTGCTCGGGCGGCGCGGGCCCGCGCGGCGGGCGTAGGAGGCGGAGCAGGGCGATGGGCGTGATCGGGCGAATCGCGGCATTCGGAGCGGGCGGGGCGCTGGGAGCGGCGGTCGGCGCGGTGGTGGCGCAGGCGATGGCCACCCAGAGCGGCGAAGACCTGAAGCGGAAAGTGCGGGCGCGGGTGGAGAGCATCCAGGCGGCGGGGGATGCGGCCGCCGCCGAGGCCGAGCAACACCTGATCGAGAAGTACCGGGCCGAGACGGCGGACCCGCAGGCGCTGAGCGCCGACGCCCAGCGCATCGCGGTGAAGCGGTCGAAGGCGCTCGAGTCGCTGGGGTTGGGGCTGAACGCGCAGGGGGCGATCGCGGCGCAGCAGGCGCGCGACCGGGCGGGCGAGGGGCCGCTGGGCCCGCTCGATCAGGGCGCGAGCGGAACCCGCTAGATGCCCGCCGGGTCGTCGCGGTGACGGATCCGCCGCGCCTTGTGGTGATGACCGCCAATATCGCGAATGGGCTGGCCGACCCGGAGCGGGTCGCCAGCGAGGTGCTGGGAGCGGGGGCCGATCTGGTCGGATTCCAGGAAGTCGGCGGGGAGCAGGGCGAGCGGCTGGCCGAGGCGCTGTCGGCGACGTATCCGCATCTGGTGGTGCACGAGCGAGGCATACCCGGGAAAGCGATCTTCAGCAGGCCTCCGCGGCTGGAGGCGTCGCCGGTGGAAATCGCCCGCGGGCGGCCGGACCTGATGGCGCGGGTGGATGCGCCGGGTGGTCCGGTGCGGGTCGTGGTGGCGCACCCGGAGCCGCCCCGGTTCGGGCGCGGCGCGATGGCGCAAAACGTCCTGAGCGGCGAGCAGATCCGGCGGCTGGCCGAGGAAGTGCGCGGGGCGGACGAGCCCGGGCTGCTGCTGGGAGACCTGAACCGGGTGAGTTGGCAGCGGGCCGCGCGGGCGTTGCGGGACCTGGGGTTGATCGACGCCTGGCTGGCCGGAGGCAGCGGGCCGGGCTTCACGCTGCCGGCGCGCTGGGCCAGCGGGGCGCAGCGAGGGCATCCGCTCGGCGGGTTCGGGTTGCCGCCACTGGCCCGCGTCGACTACGTATGGCACACGCCGCACTTCGAGACCGAGTCGGCGTGGCTGGCCGGAGCGGCGGGATCGGACCACCGGCCGGTGGTGGCGCGGCTGGCCCGCAGGACCGGATAGCGGAGCGCCCGCGGCCACCCGACTCCCGGGGCCGCCCGGCGGCGGGGCGCGAACGTCCTGGAGGAAGCAGAGCGTGTCGCCCGACCTGTCGTTTACGCTGCCGCTGGGGTTCGAGTTCGTGGCGACGGCGCTGTGGGC
>JBJTKE010000027.1:0-4321 GCA_046096285.1 Chloroflexota bacterium | reverse complement strand
CTGGTGGCGGCGGCGGGGGTCGGGCTGTACGGGCCGGTGGAAACCTATGCGCTGGAGGACTGGGAGACGACCATCGCGACGAACCTGACGGGGGTCTTCCTGGCGACGCGGGCGGCGCTTCCGCACCTGCGGGCAGGCGGGGGTGGGTGGATCGTGGCCATCGGCTCGGGCGCGGGGAAGCAGGGCTACGCGAACCTGGCGGCGTATTCGGCCAGCAAGTTCGGGCTGATCGGGTACATGCAGGCGCTCGGGGCGGAGGCCGGGCCGGATGGAATCAGGACGGCGGTGATCAACCCGGGGAGCATCCTGACGCCGTTCGCGGGGCGGCCGGTTGCCGAGAAGCAGGAGGCGATGCTCCGCGATCCCGGCAAGAAGTACCTGTTGCCGGAGGATGTCGCGGATGCCGTGCTCTGGCTGCTGCGGCAGCCCGGCCGGGCGTGGACGCAGGAGATGAACCTGTGGCCGTTCTGATGCGGCGATGCTGGCTGCCCGGGTTTGGGCGTGGGGCGGCGGGGAGGGCGTCGAGCGCGCGGGGCTGGCGCCCGGGATGCATGAGGCCGCCGGGAGCGGGTACCCTTGCCGTGGCATCCTGCCTGCGCTGATCCTCGCCCGATACCCGATACCCGATACCCGATACCCGACACCCGATACCCGACACCCGATACCCGACACCCGACACCCGACACCCGGAGCCTGCCATGACCGCCACCATCAGCCGCTCGTCCATGCCGCCGGGGCCGCCGCCGTTCAAGGACATGCTCTGGATCCCCGGGGGATCGTTCCAGATGGGGAGCGAGGAGTTCTACCCGGAGGAAGCGCCGGTGCACCGGGTGGAGGTGGACGGCTTCTGGATCGACCGGTACCAGGTGACCAACGCCCAGTTCCGGCGCTTCGTCAAGGACACCGGGTACGTGACCATCGCCGAGATCGCGCCGAAGGCGGAGGACTACCCGGGCGCGATCCCCGAGATGCTGGTGGCCGGGTCGGTGGTGTTCAATCAGCCCGATCATCCGGTGTCACTGGAAAATCACTACCGCTGGTGGGAGTTCGTGCCGGGGGCGGACTGGCGCCACCCCGACGGGCCCGGCAGCACGCTGGACGGACGGGAGCGCTACCCGGTGCTGCACGTGGCCTGGGCGGATGTGGCGGCCTATGCGGAGTGGGCCGGCAAGGCGATCCCGACCGAGGCCGAGTGGGAGTACGCCGCCCGGGGCGGCATCGACGGGCTGCCCTACCAGTGGGGGCACGAACTCGCGCCGAAGGGGAAGATGCTGGCCAACTACTGGCAGGGGGAGTTCCCGTGGCTGAACACGGCCGATGACGGCTACGAGCGGACGGCGCCGGTGGGCAAGTTCCCGCCGAACCACTACGGGCTGTACGACATGATCGGCAACGCCTGGGAGTGGACGGCGGACTGGTACACCACCAGCCATGCGGCGGACGGCGGTTGCTGCGGCAACGCCTCGGCGCGGGGGCAGGAGGAGACGTCGGTCGACCCCGGCGACGGCGCGCGGATTCCGCGGAAGGTGCTCAAGGGCGGAAGTTGGGCCTGCGCCGAAACCTACTGCCAGCGCTACCGTCCGGCGGCGCGGATGCACCACCCGATCGACACCGGAACGAACCACATCTCCTTCCGGTGCGTGGTGCGCCCGTAGGGCGAAGCGCTCGGTCCCCATCCCCTCGAACCGGACCGGTTTGCGTCGCCAATCCGGCCCATCACCCCAAGCCCCTCTCCCTGTGCCAGGGAGCAGGGCTTCCCGTTGCGTGCGAGGCGAGATTCGGCCATTCCCCATCCGAGCCACGCCGCGGCGCGAGGGAGGCTTTCGGCGCGCAGACGGGAGATGCCCCGGCGCAAGCCCCCGGTCCTGCCCGGAGGGCGCGGCGGGTCACGGGCACGGCTGCCCGGTGACGGCCTTCACCCCGGCCTGCTCGACCACGCGCCAACCGGCGGGGGTCTGCCGGTAGACCCGCATCATGGTTGCGCCGCGGACGGCGTTGCGGTCATAGCGGTCGATGTAGGCGATGGCCGCGCCGTCCGGGGTCTGGCGGAGGCAGCGAAGGGCGATGGCGGCCACCGGGTCGGCGGCGGGTGCGGGGCTGGCCAGGGCCTTGCGGGCCAGCAGGGCCGGGGGAAAGAGACGGGCGCGCAGCGGATCGGCCAGCAGCGCGGCGGCGGCGGGGAGGTCGCCCGCGTTGAGGCATGCGGCGTAGCGGGCTTCCAGCGCCACGATGGCCTCTGCGGTTTGCGGGCCGGCATCCTCGCCGGCGGGGTAGTCGGCCTCGGTGAGGACCGGCGTTCCCGCGGGGAGCAGCGGGCGCGAGTCGGTGGCTGGCGCGGTGGGTGTCGCGGCCGGTGTTGCCGGGGGGGCTGGGCCGTCGCAGGAGACGCCACGAAGTGGGACGAGGCCGACGTCGACCGACGACGCGGCGGCGGACAAACCGGGCATGGCGGCAGCCAGGGCCCACCCGATGGCAACGCCGGCAAGCGCGCGTCGGGAGGCTCCCCCAAGGCGGCGCAGGGAGCGAGGCGGTTGCGGCCCGGCCGGGGCCGCAACCTCCGGGAGCGGGAGGGCGCCCGGGTTCGGAACTGGAGCGGCGACAGGAGGCAGGCCGGGGGCGCGCGGCAGGAGGCTCGGCATGGCGGGGCCTTTGGACTACTCGCCTGCGTCCCGGCCGCCGAGGGTCCAGGACTTGTCCTGCACGACCGGGAGTTGCAGGGCGCGCTCGCGGTCGAGGTCGAGGTTGCCGATGTGGAGCGAGATGGGCGCCTGCACCCACTTGTAGATGTTGGAGAGGAACATGCGGGTGAACTTTTCGACGTAGGCGTGGATGTCGGCGGCGGGCAGTTCGGGGAACATGGCGGCGACGACGGCCTCGACCTCGTCGGTCAGGAGTTTCTCGGCGGCGAAGAGATGGAAGCAGGCGTCGAGAATGGGGACGGGCAGCAGTTCGTGCTCGCCCACCTGGTTGGGGGCGAGTTCGGGACCGGCGGGCTTGGCGAGGACCTTCGCGATCCCCTGGTGGCCGGTCTGTTCGAGCAGGTAGTCGAGCAGGTACATGACCACGGTCTTGGGCACGTTGGCGAGGACGCCGAGGGCGCCCTCGAGGTCGCCGCCGATGGTGGTGTAGCCGACGGCCTTCTCGCTCATGTTGCCGGTCTGGAGGAACAGCCCCCTCGAGGTGTTGGACCAGTTCCACATTCGCTGGCCGCGGATCCGGGCCTGGATGTTCTGGCGGGTGATGGGGTTGGCCTCGCCGGCGAGCATCGTCTCGGCCGCCTCCAGTTCGCGTTGGTAGGCCTCGGCGATGGGAACGACGACGAGGGGCACGCCGAGGTCGGCGCAGATGGTCTGCGCCGCGTCGAAGGTCTCGTCGCTGGTGTGCTGGGAGGGCATGGTGAAGGCGCGGATCAGCGATCCGGGGTTCTCCGGGCGGACGCGGGCGGCGTAGCGGTGGGCGACGAGGAGCGTGAGCAGGGAGTCGCGGCCGCCGGAGAGGGCGATGCCGAGCACGTCGAAGAAGGGGTTCTTCTCGAAGTAGTCGCCGACGCCCATCGCCAGGGCGTCGAGGATGTCCTCGCAGAACGCGGATTTCGCGCTCGGCCGCGGTTCGTCGGCGGGCAGGAAGAAGGAACGGGAGGGGGGAACGGGGTAGGTGAGGCCTGCGCGGCCCGGGGCGGTGTCGAGCAGGTCCGGGGAGACGGGCAGGACGGGAACCGGGTCGTTGGCGGCGGCCCAGGGCTCCGGGTCGGCGCGCCCGGTGGAGTTTTGGGTGGGGTGGCGGGCGGTGCGGTCGAGGTCGACGGTGACGGCGGCCCAGCCTTCGCGCCAGCGGGGCGCGTCGAGCATGGGCTTGCCGTTCTGGTTGACGTAGCCGCCGCCGTCGAAGATCAGGCCGTCGTTTGCGCCGACCTGGCAGGAGTAGGCGATGGTCACCTGGTGGTCGGCGGCGCGGGTGGCGATCAGTTCGCGGCGGGTCTGGACGACGCCGACCCGGTAGGGTGAGGCGCTGACGTTGCAGACCAGTTCCGCGCCGGAGTAGGCGCGGCGGCCCATCGGGCCGTCCGGCGACCAGAGGTCCTCGCAGACCTCGAGGGCGACGCGGCCGAAGTCGCATTCGAGGATGAGATCGCCGAAGGGAACGCCGCGGACCATGTCCACGCCGCCGGCGATGATGCCGCGGGCGAAGGTGCGGCCCTCGTAGAAGATGTTGTAGGTGGGAAGTTTTTCCTTGGGGACGAGGGCGAGGATCTGGCCGCCCGCGATGGCGGCGGCGCAGTTGTAGCGGAGGCCGTGGAAATCGACGGCGACGCCGACGACGA